>JAQGNK010000454.1 GCA_028291905.1 Polaromonas sp. | reverse complement strand
GCAGGATCAGCCACCAGATGGCTTTTGGAATCTCGACGACGCGGGCGTCGCTCAGGAATTCGCCCAGATAGCGCCGCAGTGCCGGGGCGGTCGGCGCGTCGGGCGTGCCCAGGTTGCACAGCAGGATGGCGGTGGTGGCGGCGGCCTTGGGTGGCGCACCATGGGTAAAGGAAGGCTCGGTTTCAAAGGGCATGCGGTATTCTCGCCTACCCATGCTCGATCTCACCCTCATCAAAGCCATCACTCTGGACCTGGACGACACGCTGTGGCCGATCTGGCCCACCATTGAGCGGGCTGAAAAAGCGCTCGGCGGCTGGCTCGCCGCGCATGCGCCCGCCACCGCCGCGCTGCTGGCCCAGCCGGCCGAGCGCCATGAACTGCGCGAGCATGTGAATGCAGCCTTGCCGGAACTCGCGCACGACCTGAGCGCGTTGCGGCGCGAAACCATCCGGCTGGCGCTGCGCCGCTGCGGCGATGATCCGCTGCTGGCCGAGCCGGCGTTCGAGGTCTTTTTTGCCGCCCGCAACCAGGTCGCGCTGTTCGATGATGCGGCGCCGGCGCTGGCCTTCCTAGCAAGCCGATTTCCGCTGATCGCGCTGTCCAACGGCAATGCTGACATTCACCGCATCGGCATTGGGGCGTATTTCAAGGCCAGCATCAGCGCCAGCGAGTTCGGCGTGGGCAAGCCCGATCCGCGTATTTTTCTGGCGGCGGCTGCTGCTGCCGGCGTGCGGCCGCAGGAGGTGCTGCATGTGGGCGACGATGCCGCGCTGGACGTGCTGGCAGCGCTGGCCTGCGGCATGCAGGCGGTCTGGGTCAACCGGGCGGATCACCTGTGGACCCATCCGCAAGCGCCGCATGAGACGGTGACGACGCTGACCGAGCTGTGCAAGCTGTTCCAGCCTGAAGGCGGACACTGATATTCAAAATCCGGGGCTGCGCAGCTTTGCGCGGCGTGCCCGGCGTTCCGGCGGGTTCGATTGATGACAAAAAGTGCCTGTTGCGCATAGTCCATGTGCGCAATAAGCTATCATTTTGATAGTTACTGAAAAATGGAACGAACGGGAAAGAACACAGAAATTTCATTCGGTTCTTGAAGTGCGGACGGAAGGCGGTTCTGATTGAACGAGCAATTAAACCGGGTTGCTTTCATCACCATCCACCTTTTGAAACTTTTTGCATGCGCTTCCACACCGCATCGTCTATCGTGCTTCGCCATACCCCGCCCAGCAATATGGCAAATGCCGGATTGGCTTTCGCCTCTGCTTCAACGCGATCAATGAACGCTTCGCCATGGTTATCCAGCAGGTCTTCCAATGGCCCGGCTGCAAGAACACCAAAACGCCGATCCGACACGTCCGCTCCGATCACGGACAGAACATAAAGGATTGAACTCCAACAGACTTCCGGATAGTCGCGGGGAAGTTCCCAATCGAGAACGCTGTCGCCACAGTCACCCGGCGCGATGGCAGCAGGTTCTGAACCCGACCACGCATCTAGCCACTGGCTTGCAATATTGATGACGTCTTGCGTGATCATTGCGTCAAATAACCTGGATTGGATTCTTTGAGTTTTTCACCTGAATCAATTCAGACCCCTCGCCGCTTCCAGCCCGGAGCGCACCGCGCCTTCCAGCGTCGCCGGATACGGCCCGGCAATGTAGTCCCCGCATGCCAGCAGACCAGGCGTCATCCGGGCCGCAGGGCGCAGCAAGCCCGGCGTGCAGGCGAAGGTGGCGCGTTTTTCCACAATCGTCCGCACCGCTTGCAGGCCGGTCAGGCCCAGCTGCCGCTCGGCCTGCGCCAGCACCTGCCGCGTCAAGGTGGCGCTGTCGCCAGTGCTGGCGCTGATGACAAACGCCAGCAGGCCGGCCGGGCCGCCGAGCTGGCCCCGGTCAAACACAAATTGCGCCGGCTCGGCCGCGTTTGAAGGCAAGGCCAGCATGGGCTGGCGCAAGCGGGCTTGGCTGGCCTGCAGATAAACCGTCGTCAGGGCTTCATGCCGCAGTCCACGCGCCTGCCCGATCCACGCTGCCAGGGCATCGCCGGCCAGGCCGCTCCCTTCTGCCAGCCGG
Organism: Polaromonas sp.; assembly: GCA_028291905.1. GTDB lineage: Bacteria > Pseudomonadota > Gammaproteobacteria > Burkholderiales > Burkholderiaceae_C > Polaromonas. Next base: position 3,023 of record JAQGNK010000454.1, on the reverse strand, counting down.
GCGGCTTCATGGGGCGGGCAGGCCAGCACGGCCTGGTCGAATGCTTCGCCGTCCACGGTCCAGCCCGCGCCAGCCGGCGCAATCGCCTGCACCCGAACGCCCAGGCGCGGCGACCCGCCGTGCGCCGCCAGCCACGCCAGCGCCGCCTCGGGCAGCAGGGCGCTCAGGTCGCAGCGCGGCAGCAGCAGGTTCGAGCCGCCGCTTTGCGCGAACAGCGCGTCGCGCATCACGCGCAAAAAAACCTGTCCGCTGGCGCGCTCGGCCGGCGTGTTCAGCGCCGAGACGCACAAAGGCTCGATCAGTGACGCCATCGCGCCCGGCGTCAGGCCGCTGCACAGGCTGCTGACAGACTGTTCCGGCGGGCAGGCAAAGCCGCCAAGCCGCCAGCCCAGCGCCACTTTCAGCAGCGACAGCCGGTCGGCCCACGACCACCCGCGTGCCGCCAGGATGCCGGCCACGGCGTCCAGCGGCGCCGGCCAGTCGGGCAGCCGCAAACCGCTGCCGTCGGGGAATTGCATCGTCAGCGGCAGGCGCAGCAAGGCGCTCGCTTCATCGATACCCAGTTCGCGCATCAGCCGCAGCGTCTCGGCGTAGGCGCCGATCAGGATGTGCTGGCCGTTGTCCAGCGCGACCGGCTGGCCCGCCAGCGTGGCCATGACGCGCCGGGCGCGTCCGCCGGCGGTGCGGGAAGCCTCGAACAGCGTGACCTGGTGGCCCAGCCGCGTTGCCTCGACGGCGGCGGCGCAGCCCGCCCAGCCCGCGCCTACGATGGCGAGTTTCATGTTTTTAGCAGCAGGTGTTTGTCAGGAAGTTGGGGAATCGCGGCCTCCAGCGAGTCACGCACAGCGGGGAGTGTTGAGGCGCATTCTTTCAAGTACCGGCCGCGGAACTGGCTTTGCCAGGCCGCAGGCAGGGTGGCCCCCTCGGGGGGCAGCGACCCGCGAAGCGGCGGAGCGTAGGGGCCAAACCCTTTCATACCACTTTGCCGAACGCCTGGGTTTTCCAGGCCAGCCAGAACTTGCGCAGCGGCGTCAGGCTGACCCGCTGGTGCAGCACCTGGAAGTTGTCGGCGGCAATCTCGCGCAGCAGCGTGCGGTAGATGCTGGCCATCATCAGGCCGGGCTTTTGCGCCCGGCGGTCGGCGGCGGGCAGCAGGGCCAGCGCCTCGTCGTAGAGCGCCAGGGCGCGGTCGGTCTGGAACGTCATCAAGGCTGTGAAGCGGTCCGAATACTGGCGCTTCAATATCTCGTGCGCCTTCACGTCAAACTGCTGCAGCTCGCCCACCGGCAGGTAGATGCGCCCGCGCATCGCATCCTCGCCCACGTCGCGGATGATGTTGGTGAGCTGGAATGCCAGGCCCAGCTTGTGCGCGTAGGCCGTAGTGGCTTCGTCGGTCTGGCCGAAGATGCGCGCCGCCACCTCGCCGACGATGCCGGCCACCAGGTGGCAGTAGCGCTGCAGCGCGGCAAAGTCCAGGTAGCGGTTTTGCGACAGGTCCATCTGGCAGCCTTCGATGACCGCCAGCAGGTGCCGCGCCTCGATGCGGTAGGTGGCGGCCATCGGCATCAAGGCCTTCATCACCGGATGGGTCGGGTTGCCGGCAAACGACTTGGCCACCTCGCCCTGCCACCAGGCCAGCTTGGTATGGGCCACGCCGGGGTCGGTGACTTCATCGACTACATCGTCGACTTCGCGGCAGAAGGCATAGAAAGCGGTGATGGCGGCGCGGCGCTCTTTGGGTAAAAAAAGGAAGGCGTAATAAAAACTGCTGCCCGATGCGGCGGCTTTTTCTTGGACGTAATTCTCGGGGGTCATGGCGGGATTGTTGCATGTGAAAACCGCCTGGCTTTTGCACCCCGCCGACAACCCATGCTGGGCTTTCCCGGTTGCCAGGCAGCTGTCCAGCCAGGCACGCTGGCGGGCCGGAGCTGGTGAGCGACTGGGCTAAAGGCTTGATCGCCGCCCAAAACCCTGCTTTTTCTCACCAAAAGCTGTTGTTTTAGCCAGTAGTGGGCGTGACTGGTGGTAGGCTTGGCGGATGAAGTTTCCGGCTGTTCTGCACCCTCCTGGCGCCAGGCCCCCGCCGGCCTGGCCGAGCGAGTGCGCTGCCTGACCGGACTGCCTGCCGGCACTGCGAAAGTGCCCTGTCCAGCGCAGTCCTTTCGTTAAAAATTCCCCGAAAAAGTCAAGCCACGATGAGCATCACGCCCCCGCAAGCCGAGCCGCAGGACAGCCCGGCGCTCGCCGGACCCGCCGCCGAAAGCACCACCGACACCACGACGCAAGCTGGCGCAGCCCCCGAACCCGCAGAGCCGGCCATCCGCATCGAGATCGAAGCCGATGCCACCCTGGGCTATGCGTCGATTCAGAATGCCGTGCCGGTGGTGCGGGCGCTGCGCCTGACCAACACGCTGCCCGACGCGGTCGAAAACCTGCAGCTCGTCATCTCCTGCAGCCCGGCTTTCGCCCGCGGGCTGGCGCTGCGCTTCGACCGGCTGGCCGCCGGCGAGACCCGGCGCATCTCGCCGCTCGATTTGCAGCCCGACCATGCCTTCCTGGCCGACCTGAAGGAGTCGGTGAACGCCACGCTCGACGTGGTGGCCGAGGCTGGCGGGCAGGTGCTGGGGCGCGTCAGCCGGCCGGTGGAGATGCTGGCCTATGACCAGTGGGCCGGCACGCGGGCGCTGCCCGAGCTGCTGGCGGCGTTCTGCATGCCCAACCATCCGGCTGTCGATGGGCTGATCGGCAAGGCCTCGAAGCTGCTGCGGGCCAGCCATCCCGAGCTGTCGATGAACGGCTACCAGTCCAAAAGCCGTGATGTGGTCTGGAAGCAGATCTCCAGCATCTACAGCACACTGGCCGCCGAAAGCCTGCAGTATGTGGAGGCGCCGGCCTCGTTCGGCTCGGATGGCCAGAAAATCCGCACGCCTGACCGGATTTTCGAGTCGCGGGTCGCCACCTGCCTTGATCTGGCGATGCTGTTCGCCGCCTGTCTGGAGCAGGCGGGCCTGCGCCCGGTGGTG
>JAQGNK010000403.1 GCA_028291905.1 Polaromonas sp. | reverse complement strand
CTTCGAGGCGCAGGCCGAGGCGCTGACTGTCATAGACTTGCCCGCCAATGGCTCGGGCACGGGCACGGGCACGGGCACGGGCACGGGCGCGGGCGCGGGCGCGGCCAGCGTGCCGGCTGCGGTATCTGCATCCACCACGCCAGCCGTCGCCGCGCTGGCGCTTCCGGCCACCGCTGATGCCGCCGAGCTGGACCGCTCCATCCTGAATCATGCGCTGGTCAACGGCGCGCTGGAGCTGCTGCCGCAGTCCTGGGCGTCGATGGCCATCATTCCGCTGCAGGTCAAGATGGTCTATGGCATTGGCAAGGCCCACGGCGTCACCCTCGACCAGGGCCATGTGCGCGAATTCATTGCCGCCGCTGGCGTCGGCCTCACGTCGCAGTATGTCGAGCAGTTCGGCCGCAAGCTGCTCGGCGGCCTGCTGGGCAAGCTGGCCGGCAAGACGCTGGGCAAGGTCGGCGGCGCCGGCGCCGGCATGGCGATGTCGTTCGCCACCACCTACGCGCTGGGCCAGCTCGCCAAGCGCTACTACGCCGGCGGCCGGGTCATGAGCACCGCGCTGCTGCGCGAAACCTATCAAAGCCTGCTGGCACCGGCCCAGCAGATGCAGGCGCAGTACCTGCCGCAGATCCAGGAAAAAGCTGCCACCCTGGATGCTGCCAAAGTGATAGCGATGGTGCGGGGCGGCTGAGGTTTTTCTTCAAGTAACGCCTGCCGCCTACCTGCAAGCTGCGGGATTGGCGGATGCAGCCCGCCGGCCTGATTTCATGGGCTGGCGATTCCCGTTTTAAAACCTGACTGGTGAACAGGACTCCGCAGTCTCGCCTGCCGTGTCAGAGCGTGCGGAAATCGTCCGCTGCAATGCCAAAACGCTTGAGCTTGTCATAAAGCGTCTTTTTAGGAAGCTGAAGCACTTCGCTGGCGGCGGCCGCACGCCCGCCGCAGGACGTGAGCGCTTCCTCGATCAGATGGCGCTCAAACACCGCCATCTGTTCATCCAGCGACCGGGCGGGTGGGCGGCTGGCGTCGGTTCGTTCGATCACCGGCAGCCCGAGCACCATGCGGTCGGCGGCATTGCGCAGCTCGCGCACATTGCCGGGCCAGTGGTGGCGCATCAGCTCCTGCATCCGCATCGGGGTGATGTCCGGCACCGGCCGCTCGTACCTGAGCGCGGCCTGCATCAGGAAGTCGCTGAACAGGCCGGGGATGTCCTCGCGCCGCTCGCGCAATGGAGGGATGTTCAACACCACCACGCTCAGCCGGTAGTACAGGTCATTGCGAAAGGGCAGTTCTGCCGGTGGATGGAGCAGGTCTGCCTTCGTGGCCGCGATCACCCGGCAGTCCATCGGCAGCAGCTCGTTCGACCCCAGCCGCTCGAAGCGCCGTTCCTGCAGGGTGCGCAGCAGCTTGACCTGCAGGCTGGGCGGCATGGTTTCGATCTCGTCGAGAAACAAGCTGCCGCCAGTCGCATGCTCGATCTTGCCGATCCGGCGCTTGGCTGCGCCGGTGAAGGAGCCGGCCTCATGCCCAAACACTTCGCTCTCGAACAGCAGTTCGGGAATCCCGCCGCAGTTCAGGGCCGCAAAAGTCCCGTTCTTGCGCTTGCCGTAATCATGCAGGCAGCGTGCGACCAACTCCTTGCCGGTCCCGGTTTCCCCGGTGATGAGCACGTCGGCATTGGTCGAGGCAATGTCCAGGATCACGCGCCGCAGGTCGCTCATGGCCGCCGAGCGCCCGATGATCTTGGCCTCGATGGCATTGAGGCCTGAAAGGCGGCTGCGCAGGGATTCGACTTCCAGGCTGAGCGTGCGCTTTTCCATGGCCCGCCGCACCACCTCGCTGATTTGCTCGGGCGAAAACGGTTTTTCAATAAAGTCGTAAGCGCCCATGCGCATGGCCTGCACCGCCATGGAAATGTCGCCGTGCCCGGTGACCAGGATGACCGGCAGGCCGGAATCCATGTGCTGCGCCCTCTCCAGCAGCTGCAAGCCGTCAATGCCCGGCAGCCGGACGTCGGTGACCAGCACGCCGTGCAGGCCCGGCACCAAATGCGCGATGACCTGTTCGGCCGAGCCATGGGCGCGCACCTCAAAGCCGGCCAGTTGCAGCGCCTGGGTAGTCCCCAGCCTGACCGAGGGATCGTCTTCGACATACAAAACCACCGGCGTTTTAGACATAAACGATTTTTTGCTCCGCAACACTGAGTTGGACCGTAAAGAGCGCTCCGCCAAGCGCCGGGCTCCTGCCGTGCGTCAGGGTGCCGCCAAGCTTGCGAACAATGTCGGCCGAGATCGCCAGGCCCAGGCCCAGCCCGCGCCCCTGTTCCTTGGTCGAATAAAAAGGCTCGAACAGGTGCGGCGCCACATGCTCGGCAATGCCTGGGCCGTTGTCATGGACCTCGATGCGCACCGCGTCGCCATCGATTTCGCCACGCAAAAGCACATGGGGCTGGCCAACGTCGCTCACCGCATCGAAGGCGTTGGTGAGCAGGTTGAGCAGCACCTGCTCCAGCAGGTTGGCGTCGCACAGCGCCGTCAGCTCATTCGGCGCGTAGTGCTGCTCTATGCGGACCCTGGACAGCTCCATGCTCTGGCCCAGCAGGAACATGGCGTCGCTGGCGACCGAGGGCACATGCACGGGTCGTAGGTCCACCATGGACTTGCGGGCAAATTTTTTGAGTTGCGAGGTGATCTTTCCCATGTGGTCCGTCAGCTGCCCGATGATGCGCAGGTTGGAGGCCGCCTCCTCCTGCTGCCCGCGCGCCAGAAACACCACGGCATTGCCGGACAGCGTTCGCAACGCGGCCAGCGGCTGGTTGAGCTCATGGGTGATGCCGGCGGACATCTGTCCCAGAACCGCCATGCGCGCGGTATGGACCAGGTCTTCGAGCGTGGCGCGCAGGGTTTCCTCAGCGCGCTTGCGCTCGCCGATTTCACCCTGAAGTTGCTCGTTGGCCGTGCGCAGCGCCTGCGTGCGTTCCCGCACATGGCCTTCGAGCTGATCGTTGGCTTGCTCAAGCGCGGCGCGCGCTGCGACTGTCTGGGCGACAAACCTGCGCCGCTGCTGGACATACAGCACCACCAGCGCGGCAAGCGCAAAAATCAAGGTGGACAGGGCGGCGCTGATGCGGGCCGACACCTGGGACGGCGCCAGCTCCGAGAACACCAGCAAATGCCAGTCAGTCCCCGGCACCCGGCTTTTCTGGACCAGGTAATCCATGGCCGAGTTCAGCCGGTGATGCTCAATCGGTTCTGCGCTGACCTGGACAATGGCCGCGCCGTCCTCCAGCTGGCGCGTTTCGCGCAGGCCAAGCGGCGACAGCCTGCCGGCTTCGGTGTACTGCCGCGTTTTTGCCAGCCAGCCCATCGTTTCATCGGACAGGCTGCGCATGGTGCGGTACTTCCAGTTTGGCTCGGACGACAGGAAAATGACGCCGTTGCCGTCAGCCACCGCGATTTTCTCGCCGCCGTGTCCCCATGCGGCATCAAGCCGCTCCAGGTTGACCTTGACGGCGGTGACGCCAATCACCTCGCCGTTCTTTTTCACCGCATGGGCAAAGTAGTAGCCCGCCTCGCGGCTGACCGTGCCGACGCCGTAGAACCGGCCGGTCAGGCCCTTGGCGGCTTCCTGGAAGTAGGGTCGGTAAGCAAAATTCATGTTGACGAAACTGCCGGGCTGCTCCCAGTTGCTGGCCGCCAGCGTCAGGCCCTGGCGGTTCATCACATAGATGGCCGATGCGCCGGCCCAGCCGGTCACCGCGCTCAGGTAGCGGTTGACCTTGCCGGCAGCTTGCCCGTCACCGGACCCGTCAAGGAGTTCGATCACATGCTCATTGAGCGAAACAATGGGCGGCAGGTATTCGAAGCGGTCCATTTCCGACTGCAGATTGGAGGCATACAGGTCAAGGCGGTGCGAGGTGACCTCGCGCAGCGAGCGGATGTTCACCCGCTGCGCGACCTCATAGCTGGCCCAGGCAATGATCGCCAGGGCTGCGCCCCACAGCACGATGGCCAGCCAGCGGCGGTCGGACTTACCCATGGCTTGCCAGCTCAATCGGCGTAAACGCCCGCCTTCTTGATGATGGGTGTCCATTTGGAAATCTCGTTGCCGAGATGGTTGCGAAGGGATTCGGGCCGGGCCCGTGAAGCCGGCACCGCCTGGGCGCCCAGCTCTGCCATCTTGCCGCGAAAACCCGGGTCTTCGACGGCGGCCTGCAAGGCAGCGGACAGCTTGTCGATGACGGCCTTCGGCGTACCCTTGGGTGCGTACATTGCATGCCAAATCTTAACCTCCACCGGCAGGCCGCTCTCGGCCGCCGACGGGATGTCCTTGAACGCTTCAATGCGCTGCGGCTGCATGGCCGCGTAGGTCTTGAGCGTGCCGGCCTTGACCTGCCCGGCGACATTGGTGGTCTGGTCGCACAGCAGGTTGACCTGGCCGCCCATCAGGTCGTTCAGCGCCGGCGCCGTGCCCTTGTACGGGATGGTGGTGAGTTCGGTCTGCAGGCCGCCCTGCAGCAGCAGGCCGCACAGATGGGATGCCGAACCGACGCCCGCATTGGCCAGCGACACAGTGGCTGCATTGGCCTTGACGTAGGTGACCAGGTCCTTCATGCCGACCGGAGGAAAAGATTTGCTGCCCAGCAGGATCATCGGAACGTCGGCGATTTCGCCTACCATTTCAAAGTCCTTCAAGGGATCGAACCCAAGGTTGCGGTACAGGCCGACCGCCGTGGCCATGCCGATGTGATGGATCAGGATGGTGTGCCCGTCGTTTTTGGCGAGCGCCACCTTTTTGGCGCCAATCGTTCCACCGGCGCCTGCAGCGTTGTCGATGATGATGGGAACGCCGAGCTGCTTTGACATGAGTTGCCCGATTTCACGGGCCACCTTGTCCGTCGGCCCGCCGGCCGCGAACGGCACCACGGCGTTGATGGGCTTTGCATCAGGAAAATTTTGGGCTGCCGCGAATGGCGAGGCAGCCATCCATGCCGCAGCGATGCATGCAAGTTTCAATTTCAATCGGGTTTTCATCAGAGGCTTTCAATATGAGAAATCAATCCGGGCCGCAAGGCCGGATTGGGGACGCTGCCGGTCAAGGCATGCCGTCCTTCGAATGGCGCGAATGGCGCGGTTTGCGGGACGCATGAGATAAATGCCAAGGCTCGCCAGGACGGCCAGCCCTGGCACCGGTTCAGGGCTGGCCTGCCTGGAACACCAGGTTGACCGGCGAAGGGCCGAAGGAGGCATAAGGCACCACCGGCGTCTGGTCCACGCCCGGCTTGGACCAGTCGCACACGCCGTTCGGGAAAGCCGCGTTCAGGCGTGCCATCTGGGGGCCTGTCAGGCTGACCGCATAGTCGGAGCTGCTGGCAGGCTTGAGCTGGCACTTCAGTTTGTCAGCCGCCACCGAGCCGCCGGCCTGGGCGCGCGGAAAGGTGTATGACGGCCAGATGGCATTGCAGCTGCCCGCAGCGCCCGTTTTCCCCAGCGTCTGGGTTTCAGCAATGAACTGCGGCGTGGTCGAGAAGCTGAAGCAGCCATCCACCGCTGCGGCAGGCTTGCGTGCGATCACCTTGTCGCGTTGCGGCGCCGCCGTGGTGTCGCCCCGGTAGGCATCGACCCAGCTGGTGAAGGCCGCCCAGCCGTCCGCTTGCGATTTGGCGCTGATGGCGGCACGCTCGGCCTTGCCTGGCGTGACCAGGCCGAACAGGTCGGCAAAGCTCACGCCGCCGCGCCACATGACATGGTTGCGGGTGTCGCCGTTGGCCAGTCGCATGCGTTCGCGCGCCGCGAAATGGAACCACTGGTAATGGTAGAAATTGTCTTCGTCGTAGAAGTTGGACATGTCGAACACCGGAATGGCCGCCAGCCCGCCGCCGCCGCCCAGCTGCAGGCCGGACTGGTAGGCGCGCTTGATGGCCCCGGCATCGCCAGCGGTGCGCGCGGCCACATAGTTGCCGTTCCTGTCGTAGCCGCCCACCTTCTCGTTGAGTTCGAGGAACTGCTCGGCGCTCAAGGTGCCTGCGTTGAACTGCGCCAGGCCGTATTGCACGCCCATGTTGTCGAACGGCCGGCGGCCATAGCCGCTCGCGTCCACGCCATAGACGTTGCGCCCGATGTCGAACACCGTGGCACGCGCGCCTGCCGGGTTGGTCAGTTCATTCCAGCGCAGCGCGACAGGCACCGCCGGGTTGAACACGCCAGCAGCGTAGGCGCCGCCGAACGAGCCGGCCACGGGAATGTTCTCCACGCGGCCGCTCACCGGGTCGGTGCGTCCGGACTGCACCGCCAGGTCATACCAGGCACGGGCTGATTTATGGCCCGAGACATCGACCATCTGGGCCTCGGTCACGCCGGTGGTGTTGCCGGTCGTCAGGAACCGGTTCAGCAGCTTGGCGTCCATCGCTGCCATCGAGATCGACAGCGCGTCGGGGAATGTCGCGTCGATGAACACGCCGTCGAACAGGCCCGGATAGGCATCTGCAACCTGCAGGCTGGTGTAGGCGCCGCCGGAGGTGCCCACGCTCACGGTGGCGGAGGGCACGCCGTAGGTTTCGATGAAGTGTTCCTTGCCCATCAGAGTGGTTTCGCCGGCAAGCGTGGCGTTGCAGCTGTTGGTCGGGTGGTTCAGGGTATTGGTGAACACCGCGTAGCCTTCGCCCAGCCGCGTGAGGTTGACGCCGGTGTAGGGGCTGACGCCCATTGCCGCGCCCTGGATGTACCAACCGGTGGCGCAGCCGGTGCCGTGCACGCCGATCAGCTTCCTGTTCCAGCCCTTGGGCGGGGTGGCGGGCGACGGTGCGGCGTCTTTTGTCGGGTCGTGCAGCACGGCATTCTGATAAACACCGCGGTTCATGGTGCCGGTTTCGATCCGCACGACGAAGGGAACCTGCACGCCATTGGTGTTGGTCGTTGTCGCGAAATCGCTTGGCAAAGCCGTCAGGCTGGTCATGGGCACGAGGGCGCCGCCAGAGACTTTGCGGTACAGGTACTGGACCTTGGTGGGTGCCGTGCAGTTGGCATCGGTCGAGGCGCCGAGCTTGCTGCCGTCGGGCAGCGTGAAGGCATCGGTCTGGCAGGCGTAGGGCGTGAGGTGCGGGCCTGAGATCATCGGGCCGGTGCGCGGGTAGTTCGTCAGCTCAAGCTTTGCCTTGACGCCTGCCGAAGCGGCTTCAAGGGTGTTGACTCCCACCTTGAGGCCGCTCACGACCGCGATCATCCGCGTTGCGTCGGCAGGGTCCGGCTTGAGCGTTGCAGTTGCCGGGGCGCCGTTGACGGTCAGGGTGATCGGATCGGGCGCCGAGCTTTTTACGGCGATGAGAGTGTCGCCGTTGCTGACAAGTTCGGGTTTGGAGGACAGCACCTGCAACTGCAGCGTTGGCCCCGCAGGGGAGGGCGTATCGTCCGAGCCGCCGCAGGCCACCAGAACCGCGCCAGAAATGCCCAGCAGCGCGAATTGAAAGCCACGGCCCCATCCGTTTTCTACATCTTTGAATTTCATCATGTCTCCTGTTGAATATGAAGTCCGCCATGCCTTTTGCGGCACTGACGCGCTCTGTTGATGCAAACGCTGTGCCGTCGAGCCTAGGGGTTAACCTGTAGCAGCTAACCCATTGAAATCATTGAATATTTTTTACATGAACAGCTCTTGTGGATGAGGTTGTGCGGTTGCCCGGAAAAAGCATGCATCGGCTGTCTTGCAAACCGCACGAATGCCTGCAGCCAAGGCAAGGCCCCAGGCGGCTTGCCTTGTCGGGCCGTGCAGCCGGCGCCGGTTTCCAGGTGAAGTGGCCCGGACGCACAAGGCGGCAGGCATGACAAAAATGCTTGCAGCCAGGGACGCAAACTTGCAGACTGCAGCCATGCTGAACCCACCCCCTGTGCCTGTTGCCCCACCCGTCAGGCCGATGATGAGCCGCTGGCGATGGGCCGGGCTGGCCGTTGTGTTTTCATGGTTCGCCATCGGCGGCCTGGCGCATTTCGCATTCACCGAAACCGAGATGCGCATCGTGCCGCCTTATATTCCCTGGCCGCGCGCCGCCGTGCTGGCCAGCGGCGTGTTCGAGCTGCTGGGCGCGGCGGGCCTGCTGTGGCGGCCGACGCGCCGGGCTGCGGGCATCGGCCTTTTCCTGCTGACCCTGGCGGTGACGCCGGCGCATTTCCACATGCTGCAGCAGCCCGAGCTGTTCCCGGCCGTGCCCTACTGGGCGTTGATGGCACGGCTGCCGCTGCAGGTGCTGCTGCTGGCGCTGATCGCGTGGAGCACCACCGCCTTTTCAGCAGGCCGAAAAATATAAGAAAAATCGGGCGCCAGCGCATGTAAAGCGTGCGCCAGTAGCTATGAAAAAAGGAGCGAAATGGCGCTCCGTTAAAGGCGGGGCCAAGCACGCCAAGGTGCAAGCAAGCCAAGCCCTGGTTCGGCAAGCGGAGCATCCACCGGCCGTTTGCCAGCTGCACTGCCCGGCAAACGGCCTCGGGCTGCGGCTACTCGAATTGAGGGGCTTTTTGCCTGACAGCGGCTTCAGGCGGCCAGGAACAGCGCCGGATCAACCATTGCACGGTTCAGCATCACGCTCCAGTGCAGGTGCGGGCCGGTCACGCGGCCGGTCGCGCCGACCGCGCCCAGGCGCTCGCCGGTTTTCAGCACGTCGCCCGGCTTGGCGCCGATTTCGCTCAGGTGGCAGTACATGCTCAGCAGCCCGCCGCCGTGGTCCAGCCAGATTGTGTTGCCGTTGAAGAAATAATCGCCGGTGTCGATCACCCGGCCCGGCAGCGGCGCCATGACCGGCGTGCCGGTGGCGGCGGCGATGTCCATGCCGCTGTGCGGGCTCCGCGCCTGCCCGTTGAAGATGCGGCGCAGCCCGAACGAGCTGGAGCGCCGCCCCGGCACCGGCACCTGCATCAGCAGCGACGCCGCCTGGAGCGGCGGCTCGCTGAAGGTTGCCATGATTTTTTCCAGGTGCGCCCGCTCGCGTTCGTAGCGCGTGGTGTCCTGCGCCGACAGATCGACCGTGCCAGGCGCCACCTTCAGCCGCTGCTCGGTGTACTGCTTGGGCGCCACGGTGTAGGCGAGCTGACGCCGTGCGCCGCCATCGGCCGCCTGCACCGTGATGCTGGCCGCGCCGGGCTTGGCCGCCAGCGGAATGCCGACCAGCGCCGTCCACTCGATCACATCGCCCAGCACCAGCAGCGGCACATCGCCCGCATGCGCCAGCGGCGGGCTGGCCGCCGGTCCGAGCGACAGCCGGGCAATCCCGCCGGGCACCTGGGCGGCGTTTGGCCAGACATTGAAGGCTGGTGCGGTGGTGGTGGCGGCAGGCGTTGCGGCGGCGGCAAGGTGCGACGCGGGCAGCGTCAGCAGGCTGATGCCGCCCAGCAGGGCGGCGCGGCGGGTGGGGTTACGGTGATGAAGAGGCATGGCGTTTGGAGGGGGAGGCTGAAAAATTCATGTGCTCGGGAATTCTCGATCAAACCCCGAGTATCCATGCCTCAACGCAAGCGCGCCGCATGGCATCACAAAGCCGCCGCACCCGCCTCAACCAGCAGCTTCGCGCTCAGTTCTGCAAGCCTATGCCCTGGGGCTGGGAGCCGGCCGCCGGATTTTGCTCGGTCGACGCAGGCGCGGCCGACTCAGCCGCCGCTGCCGTCATGTGCTCGCGCGAGGGCAGCGGCGGATTCTGCAGGATCAGCAGGAGCTTGCCTGTTGACCAGCCCATGTTCCACACCCAGTCGGCCAGCAGGCGCCGGCCCTGCAGCGGCCGCAACGCGCATGACAGCACGGCCCAGACGCCCGATGGCAGCGCACGCGCCATGGACACCAGTTGCCGGGGCAGGGCGAACCGCGCCTTGGGGGCGCCGTAGTATTGATGCATCCGGGTGGTGTCCCGGCCCCAGTTCTGCCCCTGGCGAAACCTGGCCTTGAGCGCCGACTTTTCACGGTAGTAAATCAAGGCATCAGGCGCAAAGTGCAGGCGATGGCCCGCCAGCTGCGCCCGCCAGCAATATTCGCCGTCATGGACCATCGGGAAATCGATGCTCAGCGGCCCGAGCTTTTCATACAGCGCTTTTTGCAGCCCGAAGCCGCAGGCGCTGGCCGAGAAAAAATAGGGATACTTCGGCAGCCGATACAGCCCACTGGCCTGGTAGCCGTCGCCATGGGACGGATGCAGCCAGTCGGCGTTGAGCTTGCGGTGGTCCAGCCGGGCCACCACGAATTCATGCTCGGCCAGGGCGCGGCCCATGGCCTCCAGCCAGCCCGGCGCCACTTCATCGTCGGCCTCGCAAAAAACAAACGCCTGGCCCCTGGCAGCCTTGATGCCGGTGTTGTAGGAATGCGGCACCCCCAGGCGCGTGGTGCCCGGAAGGTAGGCCTCGACGATCTTCAGTTCCGGCAGGCGGGAGCGGTAGCCTTCGACGATTTGCATGGAAGCGTCGGTCGAGCCGTTGTTGACCACGATCAGTTCCCAGCCGCCCGGCCAGTGCTGCGAGGCGAGCGCTTCGAGCTGCACGGCAATCGTTTCCGCGCCGTTGTAGCAGGGAAGGATGACGCTGAGTTTTATGCTGTCCGGGGCTGAAGGTGTGTTCATGTGCATCACGTTTTGTTTGCGATGCAATGAATTGTTCAGCTTCTATGCCCTTTTGAATAGACAGGTTATTAGCCCCTTTTGGCTATTGCTAGAGTAGTAGTCGCCAGGCTGTGATTTTCAGTGCAATCAATATTGGCCTGCGCCTTGGCCCCTGCCGGCGAATCACTCGGTGAACAGCCGCACAAAGCCCTTGACGGTGAACAGGCTGCCCGGATTGCTGGTTTCCTCCAGCACGCCGCTCAGGCGCCGCTGCAGCCGGGGGCTTTTGCGCGCCCGCCAGATCAAGAGGTCGGCAAACCAGGGGTAGCGGTTCACCAGATTGGCCCGCTCATAGAGCGCAAAGCGCGGCCGCAGGGCGTCGATATGGCTTTCATACATTGCCCGCACGCCGGCTTCATCCTGCGCTTTGCCCTGCAAGATGGCTTCCGCCGCCAGGATGCCGGTTTCCAGCGCCTTGCCGATGCCCTCGCCGGTGAAGGCGTAGGTGCTGCCTGCCGCCTCGCCGGTCACGATCAGGCCGGGGCGCGACAGCGTGGCGCCGTGCAGGGTGCAGCGCAGCGGCGCGCCCTTGAGCGGCGTCAGGCGCGTGCCGCCCGCCATCAGCTCGCGTGCCGATTCGGTCAACGTGCCCAGGGTGTCGAACATCTGGTGCAGGTTGGCCGTGCTGACCCGGCCTTTCGATGCGCCGGGCTTGCTCGCCTGCGCATCGGGCACGCCCGACAGGCCCACGCCCACGCCCACGTTGAACACGCCGTCGCCGCACGGAAAAATCCAGCCGTAGCCCGGCGCCAGCTTGCGGTGCCAGATGATTTCGAGCTTGTCTATCTTGCCGGCCATGGCATCGTTCTTGATGTAGCAGCGCATGGCGATGGCCGTCGGCGTCTGCCGCCTGGCCATGCCGGTCGCCATCAGCGCCTGCGGCACCGCGCCGGTCGCCAGGATGACCCAGCGCGCCCGCACCTCGCGCACCTCGTCCTGGTGGCCGAGGCGTGCGCCGACGACCTTGCCGCCTTCCTCGATGGAGGCGTTGAAGCGCACCGGCGCGAACATCCGGGCGCCCGCCGCCACCGCCGCCTTGCAAAGAATGTCGTCGAGCTGCTTGCGCGGCAGCACCGCCACCGTGCCGGGCACATCGACCCGCCCGCCGCGCGGGCTGATGCAGCTGACAAATCCGCTCGGATGGGCCTGGCGCATCACCTCGTCCAACACGCCGAGCCGCGCCAGCGCCCGGTGCGCGTCCGGGATCAGGCCGTCGCCGCAAATCTTGTCGCGGGGAAAAACGTGCTGGTCGATCATCACCACATCAAGCCCGGCTTTGGCAAGAAAGATTGCCGCCGCGCTGCCGGCCGGGCCGGCGCCAATCACCAGGATGTCGCAGGTGTCGGGAAGGAGTTCAATGCTGGAATTCATGGGTTGAGATTACCGGACAATTTTTGTGGTTTGGCTGGGCGATGGCCGGGCTGGCGCGGGAAATGTCGCGG
>JAQGNK010000401.1 GCA_028291905.1 Polaromonas sp. | reverse complement strand
ATCACGGCGATGTGCTCGCTGGTGTCCAGCCCGGCGGTGTCGGCGTCGATGATGAAGGCGGTGATGCCGCGTGTGCTGGCTGGCGGGTCGGTCTTGACGAAGGTGAGGTAGAAATCGGCAATGCCGCCGTTGCTGATCCAGGTCTTGCTGCCGTTGATTACCCAGCCGCATTAAGCCTGCACCGCGCTGGTCGCCATGGAGCCGGCGTCCGAGCCGGCGTCGGCTTCGCTCAGCGCGAACGCGGCGATTTTCTGGCCGCTGGCCACCTGCGGCAGGTAGGCCGCCTGCTGCTCGGGCGTGCCGGCCAGCGTGATCGCGCCGCTGCCCAGGCCCTGCATCGCAAACGCGAAATCGGCCAGCGGCGAATGAAAGGCCAGGGTTTCGCGCAGGATCACCAGCGCCCGCGAATCGAGCCTGTCCAGCGCGCCGCCCAAGGCGCCATCGCTGCCCGCCGGCACGCAGTAGCGCAGCCAGCCATTGGCGCCGAGCAGCTGCACCCATTCGCGGCAGGCGCGGCGGTCGTCGGTTTCGTCAACCTGCTGGCCGGTGATCCAGTCGGCCAGCCTGGGGCCGAGTTCGCGGTGAACATCATCGAAAAAAGGCAGTCCCAGGTGGGCGGTTGTCGGTTTCATGCTTGGGCTTTCTCTAGGAATCCGGGAAGTGATGACGCTCAGGGGCTGGCAAGCAACAGGTTCCAGCCCGTCATTCCTGCGAAGGCGGGAACCCGGCAGCCTGATCCAGGCTTTGCATGCATGGCGCCGGCGCACTGGATACCCGCCTTTGCGGGTATGACGCGGAGCGTGATGGTTGACAGCATCTTCAGTCGCCCTGGAAGACAGGTTGTTGCTTGGCGGCGAAGGCCTCGTAGGCGCGGGTGAAGTCCTGCGTCTGCATGCAGATGGCCTGCGCCTGGGCTTCGGCTTCTATCGCCTGGTCCAGCGTCATGGCCCATTCCTGGTGGAGCATGTTTTTTGTCATGCCATGGGCGAAGGTCGGGCCGCTGGCCAGCTGATGCGCCAGCTTCTGCGCTGCGCCCAGCAGCGCTTCAGGCGCGTGCAGGGCATTGAAAAACCCCCACTGCAGGCCTTCTTCGGCGCTCATGGCGCGGCCGGTGAACAGCAGCTCCGACGCCCGGCCCTGGCCGATCAGCCGGGGCAGCAGGGCGCAGGCGCCCATGTCGGCGCCGGCCAGCCCGACGCGGGTGAATAGAAAGGCGGTCCTGGCCTGGGCCGTGCCCAGCCGCAGGTCGGCGGCCAGCGCCATCATCGCGCCGGCGCCGGCGCAGATGCCGTCGATGGCCGCCACGATGGGCTGCGGGCACAGCCGCATCGCCTTGATCAGGTCGCCGGTCATGCGGGTGAATTCGAGCAGCTCGGGCATGGTCATCTTGGTCAGCGGGCCGATGATTTCATGCACATCGCCGCCCGAGCAGAAGTTGCCGCCCGCGCCGGTCAGCACGATGGCCTTGACGTCTAGCGCGCTGTTCAGGGCGCGGAACAGGTTGCGCAGCTCGGCGTAGGAGGCAAAGGTCAGCGGGTTCTTGCGCTCGGGCCGGTTCAGCGTCAGCGTGGCGACGCCGCCGTCGAACGCATAGGCGAAATGCTGCGCCTGGTAGCTGGCCAGCGCATCGAACTGCGCATGCATGGGGTTGGCCGGGCCGATGTAGTGTTTCATGGGGTGGGTTCCGTTTCCAGAGGGGTGTCGTTGAAGTGCTGCTTGACCTTGCCGAGCAGCTGGTGAAGGGCCTCGACCTCGGCGGGCGACAGGCCGTCGAACGCGGCCACGATCCATTCCTCGTGCTGGCGCGCCATGTCGCCGAACTGCTTGCGGCCTTGCGGCGTCAGGCGCACCCGGTAGGCGCGCCGGTCGCCTTCGACCTCGATGCGCTCGACCAGCCCTTCGGTGACCAGCTGGTCGGTGATGCCGGTGACGTTGCCGCCGGTCACCATCATGCGGCGCGACAGTTCGTTCATCTTCAGGCCCTTGGGCTTGCGTTCGAGCTGCGCCATCAGGTCGAACCGGGGCAGGGTGGTGCCGAACTGCTCGCGCAGCTGGCTGCGCACCTGCTTTTCCACCAGCTGGGTCAGCGTCAGCATCCGCAGCCAGAGGCGCAGGGCTTCCGGGTGCTCGCTGTGGCCTCTTGCTTCCATGTCCATTTTCTATTTCTCTCCAAATTCGATGCTATTTAATTAATAGCTGCTTGCGCAATAAATGCCTGCGCTATAGCCACTTTTCTTATAAATTTTGCGCTCGGCTGGCGCTCTGCGCTTGAGCCTTGTTCCCGCACGGCTCCTTCCCCCGCTGGGGGAAGGCAGGGATGGGGGCCTCCCCGGATCCGAGTTTTTGCAGGCGCTCGCCACCGATCAACCTCCGTTGGCCCCCATCCCAACCTTCCCCCAAAGGGGGAAGGAGTAAAACCTGTTTGCTCCTTATTTAATAGCTGCTTGCGCAGGCAGTACCTGCGCTGCAAGCTCTTTTTGCTTGGAAATTTCGCGGTAGAGCTGGTCGCGGCCGCTCAGGTAGGGCTGCGGCCACTGCACATGCCGGCTTTGCAGTTTTGCGGCCTCGTGCAGCGTCCAGGCCGGGTCGGCCAGGTGCGGGCGGGCAATCGCGCACAGGTCGGCGCGGCCGGCGGCGATGATGCTGTTGACATGATCGACCTCGGAAATCGCGCCGACGGCAATGGTCTGGATGCCGACTTCATTGCGGATACGGTCGGCGAACGGCGTCTGGTACATGCGGCCATAGACCGGCTTGGCGGCGCGGGTGGTCTGGCCCGACGACACATCGATGAAGTCGCAGCCGGCCGCCTTGAACAGCCGGGCGATCTCGACCGCGTCGTCGGCGGTGTTGCCGCCCGGCGCCCAGTCGTGGGCCGAGATGCGCACGCTCATCGGCAAGTGCGCCGGCCAAACCGCGCGCATGGCGCTGAACACTTCGAGCGGGTAGCGGCAGCGATTTTCAAGCGAGCCGCCGTACTCGTCGGTGCGCCGGTTGGTCAGCGGCGTGATGAAGATCGACAGCCGGTAGCCGTGGGCGCAGTGCAGCTCCAGCCAGTCGAAGCCGGCTTCGGCGGCGTAGCGCGTCGATTGCACGAATCCGGCGGTGATGCGGTCCATGTCGGCGCGGGTCATGGCGCGGGGCACCTGGTTGGTCGGGCCATAAGCCACCTCGCTGGCGGCCAGCAGCGGCCAGTTGCCCTGGGGCAGCGGCTCGTCGGGCGACTCCCAGCCGACCTGGGTCGAGCCCTTGGGGCCGCTGTGGCCGAGCTGCAGCCCGATCTTGGCACCCGCGCCCGAGGCATGGACGAAATCGGCGATCCGCTTGAACGCCAGCATCTGGGTTTCATTCCACAGGCCGGGGCAGCCGGGCGTGATGCGGCCCTCTGGGTCGGGCGAGGTCATTTCGACAAACACCAGTGCCGCCCCGCCCAGCGCCCGCGCGCCCAGATGCACCAGGTGAAAGTCCTGCGGCACGCCGTCGATGGCGCTGTAGGTGGCCATCGGCGAGACGACGATGCGGTTTTTCAGGGTGACGCTGCGCACTTTCAATGGCAGCAGCATCGGCGTTGGCGCTGACTCGACCCTCGTGCTGGCCGCTGCGTGTATTACGCTGCTCTTCGATGGGGTCTTCTCTATCAAGTCGGGGCCGCGGGGCCGGCTTTGCCGGACCGCAGGCGCAACGGCCCCCTCGGGGGGCAGCGCATTACACGAAGTGAAAAGCGTGGGGGCTTGTTTCTCCAGCCACTGCTCGTAGCCCTGCAGCCATTTGGCATCGCGCACCCGCAGGTTTTCATGGCTGATGCGCTGCGAGCGGGTCATCATGGAATAAAAGAACTGCTCGGCCTCCAGGCCGCTGTAGCGGTTGACGTTTTCGAACCATTCGGTGGAATTGCGCGCCGCGTTCTGGATTTTCAGCACCTCGACCGAGCGCACGGCTTCATACGCCTGCAGCGCGGCGTCAAGGTCCGGCTGCTGCGCGAAGCAGCGCGACAGCTCAATCGCGTCTTCGAGCGCCAGCTTGGTGCCGCTGCCGATCGAGAAATGCGCGGTGTGCGCCGCGTCGCCCATCAGGACGATGGGCACGCGCCGGCCTTCAATCGTCTCGTGATGCACCCAGCGCTGGCAGACCACGCGCGGAAAGCGGATCCAGATGGCCGAGCCGCGCACATGGGTGGCGTTGTTCATCAGCGGGTTGCCGTCCAGGTACTTGGCGAACAGCCGCTCGCAAAAGGCAATGCCGTCCTGCTGGCTCATCTGGTCCAGGCCATGGGCTTTCCAGACGGCTTCGGGCGTCTCGACGATGAAGGTCGAGGTGGTGTCGTCGAACTTGTAGGCATGGGCGGCAAACCAGCCGTGCTCGGTCTGCTCGAAGGCAAAGGTGAAGGCGTCAAAGGTCTTCTTCGTGCCCAGCCAGACAAAGCGGCATTCGCGCAGCTCGACATCGGGCTTGAAGGTGTCGGCATAGCGGCTGCGGATGCGGCTGTTCAGGCCGTCGCTGGCAATCACCAGGTCGGCCCGGTACTTCGCGGCGATGGCCTGGTCGTCGGCCACGTCGGTTTCGAACACCAGTTCGACGCCAAGCTCCAGGCAGCGGTCCTGCAGGATGTTGAGCAGGCGCTTGCGGCCGATGCCGCAAAAGCCGTGGCCGCCCGAGCGCACCGACCGGCCCTTGAAGAACATCTCGACATCATCCCAGTGGTTGAAGGCGTCACCGATCAGCTGGGCGCTGACCGGGTCGGCCGCCCGCAGGTTGCCCAGCGTCTGGTCCGACAGCACCACGCCCCAGCCGAAGGTGTCGAACGGGCGGTTGCGCTCGACGATGGTCACTTGGGTCGCAGGGTCTTGCAGCTTCATCAGCAGGCCGAAATACAGACCGGCAGGGCCGCCGCCAAGGCAAAGGATGTGCATGAGATGCCTGAACTATGGATTAATCTTGCCTTGATTGTTTAGGCTTAAAGTATTTTCGTCAAGCAGATTTTCCCCGAGATACCGAAAGTTTCAGATCCGGGTTTTTTTCAGGTTTTGCTCAGGATTCTTCGGGCGCGCCGGCGGCGGCAAGCCCGGCGGGCCTTTTCAAGGCGACTGAAAGTTGTCCGACCGGAAGGTGAGCACCAGCGTGTCGCGCTGGCCGCCCTGCGGGTCTTGCGGGTCGAGCGGAAAGATCGGCGTGGTCTCGTGGATCACCCGCGCGTCGTCCAGCAGCAGCGCGGTCAGTGGCTCCTGCATCAAAAAGCGCATGCCGTAGGGCCCGTGGGCATCAAACACCCGGGTCTCGCCGCCCTTGACGCCGCGCCGCGCCACCATCAGCACGACGACGAAGTCCACGCCGTCGCGGTGCGCGCCCTCGGGCGTCGGGCGGCCGACGCCTTCGGAGGTGTCGATGCGGAACTGGTGGGCTTCGATGAACCAGTGCGCCGTAGGCTTGACCTGGGCGAACAGGCGGCCCAGGCTGGCCAGCAGCTCGCGCCAGGCCGGCGCCTCGGCCACGGCGGGCTCGACGGGGTCGAACCAGCGCTCGAAGCCGCCATGCAGGGCGTTGTAGTCGGTCGGCTGCCAGTGGGCGCGGTGCGGCGTCTGCGTCAAGGTGTTTTCCGGCAATTCCTGCACGAAGCAGGCATGGCGCCGGCGCCGGTAGCGGCCGCCATCCTTGAGGTGCGCGTCGGGCGGCAGGCGGTTCCAGGATTCTGTCAGGCTGTCCCAGCCCGGCCGCCATGCCGGCGTGTCCAGCGCAAGGCTGGCGGTGAAGTCGGCTGGCAGCAACAGGCTCAGGCCGTCCTGGCGCAGGGCCTGGTCGGCGGGTTTTTGAACGGTGACGATATTGAACATGGGCGCTATTTTGCTTGACGCCAGCGGACCTGCAGGGGGTGTGCCAAGGCTGGCAGCAACGCGCTCAGGAAGTGAATCGCACCTACACACGCAGAGCCCGCAAGCTGCGGATAATGAACCGGCTGTTTCAACCAGAGGAGCCTTCAATGCTGTACCGATTCAAATCAAAAAACATGGGCGACGTGATCATGCTGGAGGCCAATGGCCGGCAGATGCTGGAAATCATCGGCAAGACGCCTGGCCCGAGAGGAATCATCCTGCCCGAGCAGATGCCGGCGGCTATTCAAGCGCTGGAGGCTGCGGTGGCGCAGGAGGACGCCCGCATCAAGAAGGAGGACGACCTGCCCGAGGGCATTGGCCTGCACCAGCGCGCCCGGCCCTTCATCGACATGCTCAAGTGGAACCACAAGATGGACCAGGAAGTGGTCTGGTGATCCTGCGGCGTGCCTGAAGCCGGCGCGCTTCTCCATCGAAAAAGCCCCGGAAACGGGGCTTTTTCGCGTCTGGAAGCTTGGCGCTACCAGGCCGTCCATTTGGCTGCGCTGGCGGACGATGCGAGGGTTCGTTCAATGAAGCGCACGCCACGGGCGCCGTCTTCGACACGCGGGTAGTCCGCCTCCGCCGGGTCTGCCCGCCGGCCCTCCAGACGAGCGCGAATGTCTGTCATGACGCCGCCGTACAGGTTGGCGAACGCCTCGATGAAGCCTTCCGGATGGCCGGCCGGCAGCCTGCTCGCGCGCCCGGCCGCGCCGTGCAGGCCGGGTGACCCGCGCGTCAGCACCTGGCGCGGCCCCTGGAGGGGGAAATGGACCAGCTGGCTCGGCTGCTCCTGGCACCATTCGAGCGTTCCCAGCGTGCCCGACACCCGCAGGCGCAAATCGTTTTCCAGGCCGGTGTTGATCTGGGACGCCACCAGCACCCCCCGCACGCCGCCCGACAGCCGCAGCAGCACGCTGCCGTCGTCATCCAGGGCCCGGCCCGGCACCAGGGCGCCCAGGTCGGCGCACAGGCTGTCGATGCCCAGGCCGGTCACCGTGGCCAGCAGGTTCTCGGCATGCGAGCCGATATCGCCCAGCGCGCCCGCCGCGCCGCTGCGCGACGGATCGGTGCGCCAGCCGGCCTGCTTGTTGCCGCCGCTTTCAATCGGCGTCGCCAGCCAGCCCTGGTTGTATTCGACGACCACCTTGCGCAGCACGCCCAGCTCGCCGGCCCGCACCATGGCGCGCGCCTGCCGCACCATCGGATAGCCGCTGTAGTTATAGGTCACGCCGAAGACGGTGCCCTGGCGCGCCACCGCCGCCACCAGCGCTTCGGCCTGTTCGCTGGTGTGCACCAGCGGCTTGTCGCACACCACATGGAAACCGGCTTCGACAAAGGCCTGCGCCACCGGGAAATGCACATGGTTGGGCGTGACGATGACAACAAAGTCGATGCGCTCGTGCGCCGGCCGGCGCAGCTCGTCCGCCAGCAGCGCCTGCCAGTCGCCGTGGTTGCGGTCGTCTGCCAGGTACAGGTCGCGGCCCGAGGCGCGGGCCTTGTCCGGGCTGGACGACAGCGCGCCGGCCACCAGCTCGGCCTGGCCGTCCAGCGCAATCGCATGGCGGTGAATGGCGCCGATGAAGGCATCGCGGCCGCCGCCCACCATGGCGTAGCGCAGCCTGCGGCGCGTGCCTGGTTTAGAAAGGTTGGCGCTCATCGGTTTTCCCTGGCGAAAACCGCGTCGAAGGCGCCTGCGGCGGGCTTGAAGTCGAGCCGCCTGCAAAATGCCGCGCTTTCAGTGGCGCCGTGCACCCGGTCCATGCGGCTGTCTTCCCACTCGACGCTGAGCGGGCCGGCGTAGCCGATGTCGTTGAGCGCGACGATGATGGATTCAAAATCGACCATGCCGCGCCCGACGCTGCGAAAGTCCCAGAAGCGGCGCGCATCGCCGAAGCTGGTGTGCCCGCCGAACACGCCGACGCTGCCGTCGCCCTTGCCCCACCAGACATCCTTCATGTGGGCGTTGTAGATGCGGTCATGAAACAAACGGATGAACTTCACATAGTCCACGCCCTGGTAAGCCAGGTGGCTCGGGTCGAAATTGAAGCCGAAGCGCCGGTGGCCCTGCACTGCGGCTATGGCGCGCTGGGCCGAGGCGGTGTCGAAGGCGATCTCGGTCGGGTGCACCTCCAGCGCGAAGTTGATGTCGTGCTGGTCGAACACTTCCAGGATGGGCGTGAAGCGGCGGGCGAAATCAGCAAAGCCCCGGTCCCAGAAGGCCTGCGTGGTGGGCGGAAACGCGTAGGTGGCATGCCAGACCGACGAGCCGGTGAAGCCGGTCACGGTCTTGACGCCGAAGCGCGCAGCCGCGCGCGCGGTGTCGGCCAGCTCGGCGGCGGCGCGCTGACGAACGCCTTCCGGGTCGCCGTCGCCCCAGATATCGGCGCTCAAGATGGCCTGGTGCCGCTCGTCGATCAGGTCGCACACCGCCTGGCCGACCAGATGGTTGCCGATGGCAAGGCATTGAAGGCCATGGGACTGCAGCAGCTCGCGCTTGTCCTGCACATAGCGCTCGCTCGACAAGGCCTCCTGCACATTGAAGTGGTCGCCCCAGCAGGCAAGCTCCAGGCCGTCGTAGCCCATGCTCTTGGCGAGCGGCGCCAGTTCGGCCAGGGGCAGGTCGGCCCATTGGCCGGTGAAGAGTGTGATGGGTCTTGCCATGGTGGTCA
>JAQGNK010000398.1 GCA_028291905.1 Polaromonas sp. | reverse complement strand
GCTGCGCATGGCCCACGCACCCGTGCCGCGCCGCGCCAGGACCGGTGCCAATGTCTCGCAGATGCACTACGCCCGCAAAGGCATCATCACCCCCGAGATGGAATACATCGCCATCCGCGAGAACCTGGTGCGCGCCCAGCTCGCCGAGCGCCTGGCGACCGAGCGCGTGCCCAAGCTGGGCCATTCGTTTGGCGCGTCGATTCCGAAGGACATTACCGCCGAATTCGTGCGCGACGAGGTGGCGCGGGGCCGGGCGGTGATTCCCAACAACATTAACCACCCGGAAAGCGAGCCGATGATCATCGGCCGCAATTTCCTGATCAAGGTCAATGCCAACATCGGTAACTCGGCGGTCACGTCGAGCATTGAAGAAGAAGTGGACAAGCTGGTCTGGTCGATCCGCTGGGGCGCCGACACCGTGATGGACCTCTCGACCGGCGAGAACATCCATGAAACCCGCGAATGGATCCTGCGCAACTCGCCGGTGCCTATCGGCACGGTGCCGATCTACCAGGCGCTGGAAAAGGTCAACGGCAAGGCCGAGGATTTGACGTGGGAAATCTTCCGCGACACGCTGATCGAGCAGGCCGAACAAGGCGTCGATTACTTCACCATCCATGCCGGCGTGCGCCTGGCCTATGTGCCGCTGACGGCGAACCGGCTGACCGGCATCGTCTCGCGCGGCGGCTCGATCATGGCCAAGTGGTGCCTGTCGCATCACAAGGAAAGCTTTCTGTACGAGCACTTTGAAGACATCTGCGAGATCATGAAGGCCTACGACGTGTGCTTCTCGCTCGGCGACGGCCTGCGCCCCGGCTCGATAGCCGACGCGAACGACGAGGCGCAGTTCGCCGAGCTGCACACGCTGGGCGAGCTGACGCAGATCGCTTGGCGCCACGATGTGCAGGTGATGATCGAAGGCCCCGGCCATGTGCCGCTGCAGCTGGTGAAAGAAAACGTCGAGAAGCAGCTCGAAGCCTGCTTCGAGGCGCCGTTCTACACCCTCGGCCCCCTGATCACCGACATCTCGCCCGGCTACGACCACATTTCTTCTGCGATGGGCGCGGCCAACATCGGCTGGTACGGCACGGCGATGCTGTGCTACGTGACGCCCAAGGAACACCTCGGGTTGCCGAACCGCGACGACGTGAAGCAAGGCCTGATCGCCTACAAGATCGCCGCGCATGCCGGCGACCTGGCCAAGGGCTACCCCGGCGCGCAGATGTGGGACAACGCGGTCAGCAAGGCGCGCTTCGAGTTCCGCTGGGAAGACCAGTTCCGCCTGGCGATCGACCCCGACACGGCGATGGCCTACCACGACGAAACCTTACCGAAGGAAAACGCCAAGGTGGCGCATTTCTGCTCGATGTGCGGGCCCAAGTTCTGCTCGATGAAGATTTCGCAGGAGGTGCGCGAATTTGCGCGGCTGAATCCTGCGACCACCACCCTGGCGGCGGCACCAGCCAAGGTGCCAGGCGTGATTTCGATCAAGCTGGTGCCCGCCGACCTGGAAACCGGCTTCGAGGCCAAGGCCGAGGAGTTCCGCAAGGGCGGCAGCGAGATTTACTCCTGATCTGCCGGCTCCCGTATTCCGCCTTCCCCGCTGGGGGAAGGCAGGGATGGGGCCTCCCCGAATAGAATCAGGAGCCCCTTGCAAGCGCTATGAAAAAAATAGCTGCTGTCGCATACAGAGCCTGCGCCAGCGCCATATTTCATTCAAATTAGACGGATGTCTTCCCGAGACAGATTTTTATCCACCTTCCTAGCCGCCGCTGCCTCCACTCCAGCCTTCCCCAGTGGGGGAAGGAGCAAGGCGAGGACGGCTGGCAACCTTGAATAAATGCTTTCACCCATGAACTCCCTTCACATCGGCATTGCCGGCGCTGGCCTGGCCGGACGCACGCTGGCCTGGCGGCTGCTGCGGGCCGGCTGCCGCGTCAGCCTGTTCGATTCGCGGCCACGCGGCGCGCTGGACACCGCCAGCATGACAGCGGCGGCCATGCTGTCGCCGCTGGCCGAGCTGGCAGTGTCGGACGAGGCGGTGTTCGCCCTCGGCCAGCGCTCGATGCAGCTGTGGCCGCGCTGGATTGCCGAGCTGGCCGAAGGCGGCGGCGAGCCGGTTTACTTTCGCCAGGAAGGCACGCTGGTCGTCGCCCATGCACCCGACCAGGCGTCGCTAGCGCATTTCACCCGCTTGCTGCACCACAAGCTGCCCGACGCCTGCCGCGCCCAGGTTCACAACCTCGACGCCGCCGGGCTGGCCCAGCGCGAGCCTGCGCTGGCCGGGCGCTTTGGCGGCGGCCTGTTCCTGGAGGGCGAAGGCCAGCTGGCCAACGACCAGTGGATGGCCGCGCTGGCCGGCGAGATCGACCGGCTCGGCGGCCAGTGGCATGAAGGCCAGGCGGTTGACCGGGTGGAGCAAGGCCGCATCGTCTGCGCCGGCGGCGCCCATGCGGTCGATGTGGCGGTGGATGCGCGCGGCGTCGGCAGCAAGGCCCAGTGGCCGGCCGGCAACCCGCTGCGCGGCGTGCGCGGCGAGGTGCTGCGGGTCGAATGCTACGGCGTCACCTTGCTGCGGCCGGTGCGGCTGATGCACCCGCGCTACCAGCTCTATGTGGCGCCCCGGCCCGGCCACCAGTTCGTCGTCGGCGCCACCGAGCTGGAATCCGAGGACACCGGGCCGGTCACGCTGCGCTCGATGCTGGAGCTGGGCAGCGCGCTGCACTCGCTGCATCCGGCTTTCGGCGAAGCGCGGGTGCTGCGCCTGTCGGCGGCGCTGCGCCCGGCGCTGGACGACCACCGGCCGGCGATTGTGCTGCGGGGCGGCGTGTGGCACATCAACGGGCTGTACCGGCATGGTTATCTGTGCGCGCCGGCGCTGGTCGATGAACTGGCCCATAAACTGTTGGCTGCCGACAGCCAGGAAGACTCTCACCATGACGACGACAACGAATCTTGAAATTTCACTGAACGGCGAGCGCCTCGCCACCCAGGCCGCGACCCTGCAGGGGCTGCTGCTGGAGCGCGGCTACGACCTGAAGAGCGCGTTCGCCTGCGCCATCAACAGCGGCTTCGTGCCCCGGCCGCAATGGCCGGCGCGCAGCCTGCAGGGCGGCGACCGCATCGACGTGGTGACGCCGATTACCGGGGGCTGAGTGGAACGCCCGCAATGCGCAGCGCCCTTCCCTTTTGCAGGGCTGGCGCAGGCGCGTACCTTGGCAAGCATGCTGCTTCTTGGCTCCTTCCCCCGCCGGGGGAAGGCGGGAATGGGGGCCAGCGGTGGCAGAACGCCAGCCGCCGGCTTTTTCATACTTCCTTGATGCATGCCTGGCCACCAGAATGGGCCGGATTCGGATGCGGGAGGCCCCATCCCCGCCTTCCCCCGCTGGGGAAGGCGTAAAACGGGCACGAAAAGATGTTTGCATGCCGTAGCCCCGT
>JAQGNK010000562.1 GCA_028291905.1 Polaromonas sp. | reverse complement strand
AACGTCGAGGAAGTGCGAGCCGGCAATGCCAAGGCCTTCAACGCACTCGTCGGCCAGGCCATGAAGGCCACCAAGGGCAAGGCCAATCCGGCGCAGGTGAATGAGTTGCTGAAGAAAAAACTCGGTTAGCCCTAGCCTGACGCAGCGCCGGTGCGCTATGAAAAATATAGCTGCCGGCGCATGTCCCTGTTGCGCCAGAGGCCGATTTGATTCAAAAAATCAGTTTTTCCCCGGCTTGGCGCTGCCGCCACCGGTATGGATGGGCGCATTCCTCAGCGCCCAGAGCTGCTTGAGCTTGCCAAGATCTTCATCGAACCGCAAATTGACGCGCTTTTTCTCCTGCTCCTGGTCGGCGATGAACTTTTTCTGCACCGCCACGCTGGCATCGTTTTCCTCCACCCTGCGCTTGAGCGACGACGGCGCTTTTGCCGGGTCCTTGATGTAGAACTCCATCTCGGTGTCGATGGCCTTGCGCTGATCGGCGAGTTCACTCTTTCGCTTGGCTGAGGCCTTGATCACCTCATCGATCTGCACCAGCGCGGCGGCGCGTTCCTGCTCATGCACCTCGCGGCTCGGGTAGCGCTGCACCAAGGCACGGTCGCGGCGCTTTTCCTCAGCTTCCCTGGCCCGGAGCTCGGCCGCCTGCCGGTCTTTTTCGTCCTGCGCGGCCTGCTCCTGCGCCGTCAGCGTGGGCCCCACCTGGCGCTTGACCAGGCCGGAGGTTGACAACTCGCGCTGTGTGCGGTCGGTGCATTCGGGAATGGGCCGGTCGGCCGTGATGGAGCGGCCCTTGCCATCGACACAGGTGTAGATGGTCTGGGCAGAGGCGCCAGCGCCGAGCAAGAGCAGGCTTGTCAGAACAACGAAAGGCGATATGGACAGGCGCAATTTTTTTCTTCAGTTGACGCCGTAGCGTTCCCGGTAGGCCAGAACAGACTGGTAATGATCCTTCAACGACTGCGAATCCGGGGCTTGCCCGCTGGAGGATGCGCTGCTGCTGTGAAGAGCCAGATACTGCAGCAAGTCGCTCAGGCGTGCAATGGCGCATACCTGCAGACCGAGCTGCTGCGTGACATATTGCACGGCGCTGTGGCTGACATCCTGCCCGTTCTCCGTGGCTTTTTCCTGCCGGTCCAGCGCAATCGCCACCGCATGCGGCGTGGCGCCCGCCGCCTGGATCAGGGCAATCGACTCGCGCACGGCGGTGCCGGCAGACATCACGTCATCGACGATCAGCACCCGCCCCTTGAGCGGGGCGCCGACCAGCGTGCCGCCCTCGCCATGCGCCTTGGCTTCCTTGCGGTTGTAGGCAAACGGCAGGTTGCGGCCCAGCCGGGCCAGCTCGATGGCCACGGCGGCGGCCAGCGGAATGCCTTTATAGGCCGGGCCGAAGATCATGTCGAAGGTGAGGCCGGTGCGCTGCTCCTCGGCCAGCAGGCAGCGCGCATAAAATTGCGCCAGCCGGCCGAGCTTGGCGCCATCGTCAAACAGGCCGGCATTGAAAAAGTACGGGCTCATGCGGCCTGCCTTGGTCTTGAACTGCCCAAACCGCAGCACGCCCGATTCGACAGCAAACTGCACGAATTCCTGTGCCAGGGCGTCGCCCGGTGCTGCCGCCTTTTGCTGATCCTGTTCCTGATTGCCTGTTTGTCCTGTCGTGCTCATTGAAAGTCCCATGTTCAAATTAACCAGCCTTAACCTCAACGGCATCCGTTCCGCCGCCAGCAAAGGCCTGCAGGAATGGGTTGCCCAGTCGCTGCCGGATTGTATTTGCGTGCAGGAACTCAAGGCCCAGTCGGCCGACCTCAGCGGCGGCCTGGAAGCCATCGCCGGGCACAGGGGCCACTTTCACTTTGCCGAGAAAAAGGGCTATTCGGGCGTGGGCATCTACACGCGCCACGAACCCAGCGACGTGATCGTGGGCTATGGCTCGACCGAGTTCGATGCGGAGGGCCGCTATGTCGAGCTGCGCTTTGACCGGCCCGGACGCAGCCACAGCCCCAAGCTGTCCATCATCAGCTGCTACTTTCCAAGCGGCTCATCCGGCGAGGAGCGCCAGGCCGCCAAGTTCCGCTTTCTGGCCGAACTCTATCCGCACCTGGCGGCCCTGAAGCGCTGCGGCGGCGAGGCCCGCGAATTCGTGCTGTGCGGCGACATCAACATCGCCCATCAGGAAATCGACCTGAAGAACTACAAGGGCAACCGCAAGAACAGCGGCTTTCTGCCCGAAGAGCGGGCCTGGATGACAGAGTTGCTGGAGGACGCCGAGCTGGCCCATGAAGCTGCCCAGGCGCTGGAGCAAAGAGGCGAATTGCCGCGCAGGGGTGGCGGCATGCACGATGTGTATCGCCGGCTGCATCCGCTGACCACCGACGAGGCCTACACCTGGTGGAGCAACCGCGGGCAGGCCTATGCCAAAAATGTCGGCTGGCGGCTGGACTACCACCTGGCGACGCCGGCCTTCGGCGCGACCGCCCGTGCCGCGTCGATCCACAAGGCGCAGCGCTTCAGCGACCATGCGCCGCTGACGATTGAATACGACTGGGCCCTGTGACCCGGCGAGAGGGCTCCCTCGCTCATGCGCAGGCTATTGCGGCGTAGCGCTGCTGAAGATGATCTCGCCGCTGGGCACCTGCACGACCCGCACTTCGTCGCGCTCCGGATCGGTCACGCTCTTGACGGCAACGGCCACCGCCAGCGAACTGTCGTGGTAGAGATGGTTGAGGTTGATAGACCGTAACAAATCATTCCTGAGTGTGCCGCTGCTTTCAATCCGGTATCTAGGAGTCAGCATGATTAGTCCCCATTAAGAATCGTTGTTGAGTTCACTGCAACCACCAGGATGCTGGCTGGCGGGGGTTGTCCAGGCAACAACATTCATAAAGGCCTATGCCATGGCGGGCATAAAGATGTCGTTGTTAGAGCAGATAGGCCGATGGTAATGATTTCAAATTTTTCGGCTTGAACGACCTATCCCCTGAACTGGGGGTAAGTATGAATAATTTGCTGGAAATAACAACACGGTTCAGGTTGCCAGACGTAATTTTTAGCAGGTAATATTTACACAGCATCCTGAAAAACCCTTGCCATCCCCAGCGCAAGCAATGAATCCAGGGCTTCAGCACCCTTGGTACCGCCTAAAACAAGCCCGACTTGTTCATGCAACGCTTCGGGACAAAAAATATTGAAAGTTACAAAATTATCAGATTCCAGAGTTAGTTGGGGTAGGGAAAAGCTGTGCATTTCGAGTTCAACTCAAGCGCCGAAACGGCAGCGCAAGCACAAGCATTCATCTCTTGTCCGGCAACGCCAGGCGCTACCGGCTGAGTGCGTGGGGCCGGCGTTTGCGGATACTGGCGGTCGTACCGCACGTCCCGACAACAACAGGCCAGCACGCCATGCACATCCTCTGGAACTATCTCAAGCCGCACCGGCCGCTCGCCGCCCTGGCCCTGCTGCTGGCCGGCATCAGCCAGGTGCTGGCGCTGGTTGATCCGATCATTTTCGGCAAGATCATCGACGGCTACGCCATCGGCCGGGCCGGCAAGACCGAGCAGGAACTGGTGTCGGGCGTGCTGTCGCTGCTCGGGCTGGCGGTGGCGGTCGCCGTGCTGTCGCGGCTGGCCAAGACGCTGCAGGAATATGTCACCCGCCTGGTCGTGCAGAAGTTCGGTACCCAGCTCTTCAACGACGGGCTGCGCCAGGTGCTGCGGCTGCGCTTTCAGGAATTCGAGGACCTGCGCAGCGGCGAAACCCTGTCGCTGCTGCAAAAGGTGCGGGCCGACAGCGAGCGGTTCATCAACACCTTCATCAACACCGTGTTCGCCGCCGTGGTCGGCATCGGTTTTCTGACCTGGTATTCGGTGACCAGGCACTGGCTCTTGGTGCCGGTGTTCCTGGTCGGCGTGCTGCTGATGGGCGGCCTCACTGGCCTGCTCAGCCGCGAGATCAAGACCCAGCAGCGCTCCATCGTGCGCGAGACCAACCGCAATTCGGGCTTCATCGCCGAGTCGCTGCGCAATGTCGAGCTGATCAAGAGCCTGGGCCTGACCTTTCCCGAGATCCGCCGTCTGCAGGCGCAGACGATGAAAATCTTCGCGCTGGAGATGAAGAAGGTCAAGCGCATCCGGCTGCTGTCCTTCCTGCAGGGCACGACGCTGAGCCTGCTCAAGCTGGGCATCTTGTTCGCCCTGCTATGGCTGATTTTTCGCGATGTGCTGAGCACCGGCGAGCTGATCGCGATGCAGTTCATCTCAGTGGCGATCTTTGCGCCGCTGCAGGAGCTGGGCAATGTGATCCTGGCCTGGCGCGAGGTCGAGGCGTCGCTGCTGAACTTCGATGCCTTGATGAAAAAACCGGTCGAGCGCCGCCCTGCCTCACCGGTCAAGACCGGCCCGGTGACCCATGTGCGCTTTACCGATGTGAGCTTTCGCCACAAGGGCGCTGCCGACAATGCGCTCGAATCCGTCTCGTTCGAGGCTTCCTTAGGCGACACGGTGGCCTTTGTCGGCCCGTCGGGCTCGGGCAAATCGACGCTGGTGAAATTGCTGGTGGGCCTGTACACACCGGCCAGCGGCGAGGTGTTCTACAACGACATCTCGACCCGCGACATGCGCTACAACGAGGTGCGCCGGCAGATCGGCTTCGTGACCCAGGAAACCCACCTGTTCGCCGGCACGCTGCGCGAGAACATCCAGTTCGTCAAGCCCGACGCTACCGATGAGGAGATCATGGCCGCGATGGAGCAGGCGGCCTGCGCCTACCTCTTGGAGAAGTCGCCCGAGGGTCTGGACACCGCTATCGGCGAGATGGGCATGAAGCTGTCGGGCGGCGAAAAGCAGCGGCTGTCGATTGCCAGGGCGCTGATCCGCCAGCCGCGCCTGCTGATTTTTGATGAAGCCACGTCGGCGCTCGATTCGCTGACCGAGGAGCAGATCACCGGCACCGTGCGCCACCTGTCAGTCAGCGGCAGCCGCATCACCCTCCTGATTGCCCACCGGCTCTCGACCATCATGCATGCCGGCACCATCATCGTGCTGGAAAAAGGCCGCATCGTGGAGTCCGGCAGCCATGCGCAGCTGCTGGAGATGAAGGGGCTGTACTACGCGATGTGGCGCCAGCAGATCGGCGAGCGGCCCGGCAAGCCAGCGGCGGAATAGGGCCGGCGCGGCCAAGGCACCTCCCTTGGAAACCGCCGCAGGCAACTTTCAAGCATCAGATAAGCCTCTAGCGCAAGCATAGCCTGCGCAGGCAGCTATTATTTCAGTAGCAATCCAGTCACTGGCATGAATGCCGCGATGAAAACCAGGCCGATAGCGCCCTACTGCCCCATCCGCAGCCGGCGCGCCGCTTCCTCCGCGCTGGCATCGCCGATCTCGCGCAGCACGCCGCGCACATCGACCGGGCCTTTTTGCTGCTGGAAGCTGCCGGTCAGCACCGTGTCGGGATGCAGCACGCCGCGCTGGTACAAGTCCCACATTTCATGGCCGTAGTCGATCTTGAGCAGCTCGGGCGCGAAACGGCCGAAGAAGTTGCGCAGGTTGGCCACGTCGCGCAGGAGCATGCGGCTGGCGTGGTTGTTGCCGGCGGCGTCCACCGCCTGCGGCAGGTCGATGATGACCGGGCCGTCTTCGGCCAGCAGGATGTTGAATTCGGACAGGTCGCCGTGGACAATGCCGGCGCACAGCATCCGCACCACTTCCTTGAGCAGCGAAGCGTGGTGGCGGCGCGCATCT
>JAQGNK010000155.1 GCA_028291905.1 Polaromonas sp. | reverse complement strand
CGTGATTGCATTGTTTCTCCAGATAAATTCATGAACGGGGTTGGCCGGCAGGCGCGAACCTTGAAGCGCCGGCAGCCGCTGTCCCAGGGTTCGAGGGTGCTTGCTGGCGCACGCGCTTTTCATCCACTCTCCTGGCTTGGCGTCAACAAATATGTTTTTAAAAGACCGCAAGCAGTCACCAGGCTGGTGGCAGGCCGGGCGCTTCAGGCCTGCGCAAAGCTTTGCGAGAGAGGACATTCTCCAGACGTGTAGCGATAAATTTTTCTCCGCTAGGGCTGCGCAGCAATGTAAGACGCAGCCGATTTGCCATGCGGGCTGGTATCGGCCGCAAACTTCGCCACGCCTGAGTGCATTGCCAGCATGGCGCTGACGGCATGCAGGTCCGAAACGATGGTCACGCACTTGCCCATCATCTCGTCGTTGGGCGGCAGCAGGTCGGGCACCATGATGACCGGCATGGCTGCGGCATGCGCGGCACGCACGCCGTTGTAGGAATCTTCCAGGGCGATGCAGCTGCCGGGCGCCATGCCGAGCGCCTGCGCCGCTCTCAGGAAAAGGTCGGGATGCGGCTTGCCCCGCGCCACCTCGTCGCGCGTCACGATGGCCTGGAAGCGCTCCGCGATGCCGGCCCGCTGAAGGTGGTGAAGCGCCTTGTCGCGGCCCGAGGAAGTGGCTACCCCATGCGGCAGGCCTGCCTGGTCGAGCTGGTCCAGCAGTTCCAGCACGCCGGGCTTGAGCTGCATCTCGCCGCTGTCGATCAGCGTTCGCTGGTGGCGCGCCGCTGCGGCGAACAGCGCGTCGGCTGGCGCTGCCGAGCCATAGTGCTCGAACAGAAGCCTTCGGTTGCCGTCGGCCGGCACGCCGATCAGCAGGGCAAAGAATGCATCGGTCAGCTCAAGCCCCAGATCGGCTCCAGCCAGCTGCAGGGCCCGGCGCGCCAGGATTTCGGTGTTGAGCAGCAAGCCGTCCATGTCGAAAATCACCGCCTCGACCCCGCGAAGCCGGGGAGGGCTGCCCTTGCCGCCGGGCCAGGCCGTCGGCATGGCCTGCGCCAGATCCGGTTTCATCGCGGCCTTTCCTATCAACGGTGCCGTGTTCATGCCATTCATTCCTCCGGGCTCATTCGTCGCCGTCAAGCAGTGTGCCCGCCACACAGGCCATGACCGCGCCCCGGGCGCCGCGCTGCTGCAGCAGGCTCACGGCTCTGGTCAGCGAACGCCGCAGGCTGTCGTTGCCCGGCAGGTCTTCGCCAAACACCGCCTTGATCCCAAGAAAGGCGTCCACCATGCGCGCCGGATTCGCCTGCGTGCCTGCGGCTGCGCGCCGTAGCGTTTCATGCAGCGGGTCGGTCAATTCAATCGGCTCGCCGGCATCGTTCAGGCACGCCGCGCAGCGCATCCAGGCGGCAATGGCCAGCACCGTGCAGGGCGCGGGGCGGCCTGCCTGGCGGTTGTCGCGCAGCGAAGCCAGCAGGCGCGAGTCCAGCTTGGTGGAGGCATCGCGCGCCACCCGTTCAAGCTGATGCGCAATGCCTCGGCTGCGCCAGCGCGCCAGCAGTTGCCGGGCATAGGCATGGATGTCGTGGTCGCTGGGCGGCAGGGTGGGCTTTTGCTCGTCGAGCATGAAGCGCAGCGCGTAGGCCGAGAAACCGGGCAGGGCCATCGCGTCGGCCACGGTGGCGCAGCCGGCCAGCAGGCCCAGGCAGGCAATCGCCAGGTGGCCGCCGTTCAGCAGTCTTAGCTTTGACGATTCCCAGGGGCCGACATCGGGCACATACTGCGCGCCCACCGCGTCCCAGCGCGGCCGCTCGCCCTCGAAGTGCTCAATGACCCACTGGCTGAACAGCTCGGCCGATACCGGCGCCGCATCGACCAGGCCGAGCGTGCGCGCTGCCTGCTCCCGGTCCTGCGCGGTCGTCACCGGGACGATGCGGTCCACCATGGTCGAGGGAAACTGCACCTGCCCGGCAATCCAGGCGGCCAGCCGGTCGTCGCGCAGGGCGGCAAAGTCGATGCAGGCCTGGCGCAGCCGCTGGCCGTTGGACGGCAGGTTGTCGCAGCTCAGCACCACCGGCGCCGGGAAGCCCCTGGCGCGCCGCTGCCGCAGCCCCTCGACCAGCACGCCTATCGCCGTGGCCGGCTGCGCCAGCCGAAGGTCTTGCTGCACGCTGGCATGCTGCGCGTCAAGGCGGCCGGTCAGCGGATCTTGAAAATAGCCGGATGCGGTGATGGTCAGCGTCACGATGCGCAGCGCCGGGTCTGCAAACGTCTGCCCAAGCGCCAGCGGCTCATCCGGTACGAACACCAGCCGGCTCAGGCTGCCCACGATGCTGGCGCGCACCTCGCCGGGGCCGCGCTCCAGCACGGTGTACAGCCCGTCCTGCGGGGCCAGCGCCTGGACCGTGCCCGGCGTCATCAGGCTGGCGGCGACGATGCCCCAGGCCGGCGGCCTGGCGTGTCGCTGGCCGCTGGCCGCCGCGCTGTGTTCGGCCTCGATGGCCTGCTGGGTCAGAAAAGCCTGGTGCGCCCGGTGAAATGAGCCGCAGCCCAGGTGCAGGATGCCCGGACGCAGCGCAGCCGGGTCGAAGCGCGGGCGATGCACGCCGCGCGGCACCGCGTCGAGCTGGGCGCGTGACAGCCTCAGCGGCGGCGCCGAGGCAGCGCCGGAAGCGCCGCCGCTGTGGCAGGAAAGAAAGGCGCTCATGACGCGCAGCCCCGGCGTGGGTAGCCACCGGCAAGGCTGCACAAGCGGGGCAGCACCGCCGGCAGCACGCCAGTTCGCCCTGCCACCAAAGCCGCTGCGACATGTACAGCATCTACCGCCTTCACGGCTTTCACGGCTTTCATTGTCTTCACGCAGCGCATGAAGGCGTCCCGGCAATCGGATAGTCGCCCCAGCCGCCCTCGGGCTGCTGCGCGTTGACCAGCAGCGGCAGCACGGCCGGGTTGCTGCGCGACAGGTAGCGCCAGCCGTCGGCCAGCAGGCTCGTCAGCGCATCGGGCGCCAGCGCCATGTCCTGCAGGTCCTGCTGGATCGCCGCGAAGGTCTGGTGGACCTGCCGGCAGTTGTATTTCTCCATGATCCGGTCGGACTCGGCCCGGACCCGCTGGCCCAGCCCGGCGTCGCGGAACAGGCCAACCGGCCGGGTATGTACCACCGTGGCCGCGTCGATGATGCCGATGTTCCGGTAGCCCAGCAGCTTGGGCCACAGCGAATCGAGCCCCCAGCCCCAGCCGGTCGGGCTCAGGTCCAGCGTGGGCAGCAGCTGCTTGAGCGCCCGCGTGCTGAAGCAGGGCACCATGATTTCCACAAAACCGGTGCGACGCGCAAAACACCGGCGGTTGCGCATGGTGCTGTAGTGGGCGTAGTACGACGCCTCGTGCAGGGCGGGTGCGCACAGGTCGAATTCCAGCGCCTCGGCCAGGCTGAACATGCGGTTGATGGTGTCTGGGCTGGCCAGGATGTCATCGTCGGGCAGCCAGATGCGCTCGTAGTCCTGCCATCCCGGCCATTCGTTGAGCAGCTCGCGCAGGCCGGTCCATTTGGGGCCGGCGATGACCTTGCCCAGCGTGCAGTCGGGTGCGCTGGCGGCTGGCAGCTGCTGGTAGGGGCACAGGTAAAGGTCCCAATTTCTGTTTTCGGCCGGTGCCAGCCAGGTGGAGTGCAGGGAATTCTGGCCGACGCGGGCCACGATGAGATTTTGGCGTTGCATAAAGCAGTGGGGAAAAGCAGGAGATGCATTGAGTCTGGCTTGCCTGCTCGCCTGCCGCGCCGGGATTTTTCCTCATGCGCCGTAGGATGACTCTTGTCGGGCTTTTTGATTTCCCCCATTTTGTTTTTGACCGGGATAGAGCCGATGGCGTGCCCCAGGGTGGCCAGTCAGCGCCTTCGCTGGAAGTTTTGATGCTGCTGAATTAATAGCTGCTCACGCAATAAACGCCTGCGCTACAGGCTTGTTTGATGCATAAATTTGCAGCGGCGCCTGATTCCCGGCATGTCTGCTTCGTTGATCCGAGCGGACCTGCTTTGGCGAAGGCGTGTTTTTTGCATCAAACAAGCCTGTAGCGCATGTGCTGCCTGCGCAGAATGCTATTGATAAAGGAGCAAAAGCCGCTGGCTGCCCTTGAAAGGCCTGACGGAACGCCAGGAGGATGCCGCGCTACGGCGTGGCCGCATCCATGCGCTCGGCCGCCTTTTGCCTCAGTCCGCGCAGCCACGCCAGGCCTGGGTTCTGGGTACGGTACTTGTGCCATTGCAAGGCTTGCTCCATGGCGGGCATCCGCATCGGCACTGGCAGCAGGGTGACCGGTAAAACTGAAACTGCGCGGCGCCGCGAGCCAGGCGGCGGTGCAGGGTGGCGATGCGCTCGATGCACACCAGCAGCGCCGGCACCGACATGAAGCTGTGGACGGTCAACTCGACCTCCGTGGGATGCTGCTGTACTGCTACCGGCAGGCAATGAAATCAGGTCAGGCCGCCACCATGCGGCTGATGAATAAGCCGTTTGAAAAGCCCATGCACCGGTTCATTCAAGCGTTGGCGACTGTTGAAATGGCCGCGCATCCGCCGGAATATCCATGGTGAAGGTGGTGCCCCTGCCGGGCGCGCTGTCCACCAAAATACTGCCGCCATGGCTTTCTACAACGGCCCGCACAAAAGGAAGCCCTATGCCCCAGCCTTCCTTCTGGCCTTGCTTGGCAGCGTGTGCCCGCTGATAGATTTGAAAGATGTCTTCCGCTTCCTCTGGCGCAATAGGGTTGCCTTCGTTGTGGACCGACAGCGACACCCGCTCATCTATGCTGTCTATAGTCACCGTGATCGAGGTATTCACGTCGCCATACTTGATCGCATTGCCGAGCAGGTTTTCCACTGCCCGCTTGATCTCGTCCCGGCTCCAGAATACGTTGACGGATGGCCCGGTGATCCGCAGCCTGGGGCCATGCACGGATTCAAGCTGTTTCTGAACAGCCTGGACAAGTTCCAGAATGTCAAAACTGGAAATCTTCAGGCGCAGCCTTGCGTTGCCATGCGACACCATGGCGTCCAGCAGCTGATGAATCATTCCGTCCATGCGGCGGTGGTTCTCAACAATCATTGCGGCGGCCGATTTTATTTTGGGTGAATCGGCCAGCCTGGAAATCAGCTCGGCCCCCATCCTGGCCGATGCCAGCGGATTTCTGAGGTCATGGGTCAGCGCCGCCATGAACTGCTCGCGCAGCGCAGCCACCGCCACCACATAAGCCGTGACGGCCTCCCTGATGCCTTCGTCTATCGATGCGTTGATGACCTGCCGCTCGGCATCCGTCAGTGCCACGCCATGGCATTGCAGCACATCGAGCATGCTGTCCCGCAGCAGCTGGTATTCAACAATGATGGCCTTGGGGTCGTAGTGGGTCAGCCGGGCGCGTTCGCCGCCATGCTCGGTGGCAATATTGGTGGCCTGCACCCCGTTTGCCCTGGGATAGTCAGGCGTCAAGGCCTGGGCGATATTCTCGTAAAAGCTTGGCAGGGTATTGATGAGAATCGGATGCCTCAATGGCTCGGCCTGCTGAACCGCCGCGCGGATCCTGCGCTCCCATTCGGCAAAGACCTCATCGCGCAAGGCGAGCATTTTTCGGGATGTGTCGGAAAGCCGGTCGATCTGAGAGTTTTTATCGCTGGCAATCGTCACTGGACTCCCCTTTGGTGATTATGTTTTTATATGGCCTTGCCATGAAAAAATCCAGCGCCTGCGCAATAACCTTGTTGAAGGCGCAGTCCGCCATGGGACTTTCGTGGCTCGGCTTTGGCGCGCGGCTTCTGGCAAGCCGTTTCATGCCAGGCCCAGCGCGGGCAGGAAGGCACGCCTGACTTCCGACGCGCCTGTCAGGCTCGGCTCGATGGTGCGGGTGAACCATGACGGCTCGCCGCCAAGGAAGTGCCGGTGCAGATCGACCAGGCGCCCATGGCGCACGGCCAGCGAGCCGATGACCTCGTTGACCCGACGGTGGTTCGCCCTGGCGATGCGCGCCTCGACGCCCAGGAAGTTGCGGCTGTCGTCGCCGAACGTGGGGTCATAGACATTGCCCAGCAGCACCGGCCGCACCGCGAGCGCGGCAAGAAAGGCCTCAAGCGATGCCGCAAAGGCGCGCAGCCCCGGTCCGGTGTCGGCGGCTAGGCCCTGCAGCAGGTCGTTGCCGCCCACCGTAAGCAGCGCCACCGCATTGGCCTGCTTCTGCACCTGGGCCTGCCGGGCCTGGGCCGGCAAGCCTGCCACAGTGGCGCCGTCCATCGCGCAATGCACCAGCCGCGCGGGTCCGCGAGACTGCAGATCCTTGCCGCAAAATTCTGGAAACAGCCGGTCGTTGTTATGAACGATCAGCTGCCCCGGATGAAGGCCCTGGTCGTTGTAGCGGGCGCAGTCGAGGATGGAATCGCCAAAGGTAAAAAGCACAAACGGCTCGGTCCTGCGGGTTTTGTCTTCCATGGCGAGCAAGGATTCGGCCATGCTGGCGACCGATGCCGCCAACAGGCCACGCCTTGGAAAATCAGGAGGAGAGGTCACGCGATTCAATGCCAAGTGTGCATGAGCCTATTGAATCCGTTCTCCAGCCAGATGGCATCAGCTTTCAGCAACGGTAAAGGTCGGAAAATTCCTGTTTGCCTCGGGCTTGGGCTACCGGGCTTCCATCCCCAGGCTGGCGTTCTGCCTGCAGTCATTGGTCTGCCTGCGCTACCATCCGGTTTTTCAATGGGCAGTACAGCTTGCCAGCGCCCGACATCCGTTCCCGCCCGCCATGAATTTTTATCTGTTGCTCGATACCGTCGCCTATTGGGCTTTCCGAACTGCCGGATATGCCTTGCTCAACCTCGGCGAGGACGCGGCGCTGATTGCCTTCATGTTTTGCTGAACTGCCTGCCGCGCCGCCAATACCCGGCGCGCTAGCCTGAGATGGGCCTGTCAAACGGCAGGCCACGCATTGGGTCAGGCCTTCTTGGCCCAGGCGCTGCACCAGCCTTTGGCCGCCACCTGCTTGCCGGCAAACAGCGGGCAGCCGGCAGCGGGATCGGTGGGCTTGCCCTGATACAAGGCGCAATTGGCGCACTGCTGGTCCGCCGCATGCTTGGGGTACTTGGCCTTGTCCACCTTGGTGGTGTCGTTCTTGTAGCCCAGCGCCACCGCTTGCGGCTCGGTTTCCTGTACCAGCGGTGCTGCGGCCTGGGCCTGCGCCAAGTGTCCCGTGGCCAGAACGCCTGCGCCGGCAAGGGATTGAATGACAAAGATTCTGCGGTTCGATTTCATGTGGGTTCTCTTTTGTTAAAACTGGAACCGGCCAGGTGCGGCAGCTGATAAAAAGCCGCATCGGGCAACCATCCGACAGGAGCCCAGGCCGGTCCGGGTTTTCAAGCCAATATAGGCAGAATCAAGTTTATCGCTGGGCATGCAAGTCTGCTGGGCTGCTGCCTTGCAGTCGGCTGATCTAGCGCAAACGGTCTTCAAAAAGCGTAGCCCCATGCGCTTTGGCCTGGCTTTTCATTCCAACCAGAACAATCTGGTTTTGCTATAAAAAAAGGATCTTCTTGCGCAGGAATAACCTGGGGTGCAGGCCTGTTTGGTTTGAAATCCAGGCCGTTCCAGCCTGGACCGGGGTCAGCCTCCGGTGTGTACGCCAGAACAGCCGCCGGGTCATGAAATACAGCTGGATTGGCGGGGAATCTGCCTGGAATTCCAGGGCAAGGTTATGCTTGCAAGCCCTGCCTGGCCATGCCTGCCGACGTCGGGGCGCCTGCTGCTTCCTGACCTGACGAATGGGCTCCAGCTCATGTTTTCCGCTAAACGCTAATGAGGTTTTCACCATGAAAAGACATTTCCTGCGCACCCTTCCCGCATTGGTCGCCCTGGCGGCCTCGCCGCTGTTCGCCAGCGCGCAAGCGGCCTGGCCGTCCAAGCCGATCACGCTGGTCTCGCCCTATGCGCCCGGCGGCACCACCGATGTGCTGGCGCGGCTGCTGGCCACCAAGCTGCAGGCCGTGCTCGGCCAGAGCGTCATCGTCGAGAACAAGGGCGGCGCCGGCGGCAACATCGGCACCGACTACGTGGCCAAGTCCAAGCCCGACGGCTACACCTTCTTGCTGGCTGCCAGCGGCCCGCTGGTGATCGCCCCGTCGCTCTACCCCAAGCTGCCTTACCAGCCCGGCACCGATTTCACGCCGGTTGCGCCTGTGGCCAATGCGGCGTTCGTGATTGCCGTCAACCCCGGCTCGGGCCTGACCAGCGTCAAGGACATCATCGCCAAGGCCAAGGACGGCAAGCTGTCGTTCGCGTCCGCCGGCTCGGGCACGCCGCAGCACATCATCGGGGAGATGTTCAACGTCAAGGCCGGCGTCAAGATCCAGCACATTCCCTACAAAGGCTCCGGCCCGGCCCTGAACGACCTGGTCGGCGGCCAGGTGCCGATGACCTTCGAGAACCCGGTGCCCATCATGCCGCAGGTCAAGGCCGGCAAGCTCAAGGTGCTGGCGGTGACCAGCGCCAAGCGCTCGGCGGCGTTTCCCGATATTCCGACGGTGTCAGAACTCGGCCTCAAGGGCTTCGATGCCCAGCCCTGGTACGGCGTGCTCGGCCCGGCCGGCGTGCCGGCGGACATCGCCGAGCGCATGAACAAGGAAATCCGCAC
This sequence comes from Polaromonas sp., assembly GCA_028291905.1. Classification (GTDB taxonomy): domain Bacteria; phylum Pseudomonadota; class Gammaproteobacteria; order Burkholderiales; family Burkholderiaceae_C; genus Polaromonas. The sequence continues at coordinate 6,876 of JAQGNK010000155.1, read as the reverse complement.
CATCCTGGCCTCGACCGAGGTCAAGGCGCGGCTGTTTGCCCTGGGCGCCGAGCCGATGGACATGGCGCCGCTGCAGTTCAAGAACTTCATTGCCGCCGACACCCAGAAATGGACCGCCGTGGTGAAGGCTTCCGGCGCCACGGTGGATTGAAGGCGCTGCCCTTGCCTGAACACCCCATGAATCCGGAACTCCTGGATGCCGACAGTCTGAAGCAGGCCTGCGCCGGTGGGCCCGCCAAGGCTTGCAACTGTGCGCTGGGCGCCTGCGCCGGCTGGGAGAGCTTCACCGAAGACCGCTGGCCGGCCGCGCTGGTCCGGCGCATCGGCACCCTGCGCGATGCGGCGATTGACGAGCCGACGCTGGAGGAATGCCATCCGCACGGCACGCGCTACGGCTCGCCCGACGCGCCGCTGGCCGTGGCGTTTTTCCCCTGCAACCGCTGCGACGCCTACGCCTGCGGGCGCTGCGGCCGCACGTTGCTGCGCTACACCGAATACGGCGGCTATTACGTCGATCACCGGGTGCGGGAAGTGGCGGCGGCGCTGGTTCTGTAGCGCCAACTCCTTCCGGCTTGCTGCGCCAGTGGTCTGGTTGCTACTGAATTCATAGCTGCTTGCGCACTGTTTGCCTGCGCCAGGGGCCTGTTTGGTGCTCAAAAGTTGTTTTCTTGGAAAACTATCCCTGCCCAGCGTGCAACTGACTCCGGACGCTGTAGCTTTGTGTATCACCGGCAGCCCCGGCGGAACATTTTTTCAGCCGCCGCATCGAAGCCAGCCTGATTTCCAAGGGAGTGCTTCAAATGGTGAATTTTTTCAAGCATGCGGCCAGCCTTGCCTCGGCCGCGCTGCTCGTCGCCGGCTGCGCTACGCCGGTGCAGCCGGGCATGTCGCGTGAGCAGGCGGTGGCCAGCTACGGCCGGCCGACGGCCGTGGTGTCGACCGGCGCGGGCAGCCGCCTGCAGTATTCCAGGCAGCCGGCAGGCCAAAGCGTGGTGATGGTCGATCTGGACGCTGGCGGCAAGGTGACTTCGGTGCGGGAGGTCATGCAGCAGCAGGAGTTCTACAAGATCGAGCCGGGCAAATGGACCCGTGCGGACGTGGAGCGCGAGTTCGGCCCGCCGGCGCGGGTGGACCGGGTGATGTCCTGGTCAGGCGACATCATGAACTACCGCTGGCGCGACAACCTGCAGGACATGCTGTTCTGGGTCTATCTGGACGCCGGAAACCGGGTCCAGCGCATCGGCCAGGGCATGGAAATCCCGATGGAGCCGCTCGACCCCCGCTGAGCCTCGGGCTTTTTACTGGATTGCCCGGCCAATCTCGGGCCAGCGGTGGTGCAGGTAAACCCAGGCCAGCAGGCCGATGCACATCATGCCCAGCGACACGGCGGCCAGCGCGGGGGTGGAATGCATCACCAGCGGCGCGATGACGCCGGCCACGATGCCGTTGGCGCTGGAGCCGATGAAGGCCTGCAGCGACGAGGCCATGCCGCGCCGCTCGGGATAGAGGTCGAGCACCAGCAGCGTGACGACCGGCACCATCAGCGCCCAGCCAAAGGAAAAAATGGCAATCGGGAACAGCGCCCAGGCGACATGGGCGGTGAAAAAGAGATTGGCCAGCAGGTTGAGCAAGGAGGTCACCAGCATGATGACAAAGCCGTGGCGAATCTGGCGCTTGGGCGGGATCTTTCCGGCCAGCCGGCCGCTGAGCCAGGAGCCGGACATGATGCCCGAGATGGTCAGCATGAAAAACCAGAAGAACTGGGTCGGCTGCAAGCCCAGGTGCTGCCCCAGGAATTCAGGGGCTGACAGCACGTAGAGGAACATGCCGTTGAAGGGCACGCCGCTGGCCAGCGCCAGCAGCAAAAAGCGCGGGCTCGAACCCAGCTGCCAGTAGCCCCGCATCAGGTGGCGTACTTCAAAGGGCTGGCGGGCCTCCAGCTGCAGGGTTTCGGGCAGGAACTTGTAGTTGATCGTCCAGAGCACCACGCCCACGCCGGTCAGGAACCAGAAAATGCTGTGCCAGCCCAGGTGCGCGAACAGCCAGCCGCCCACCATCGGCGCGACCGCCGGCGCGACGCCGAAATAGATCGTCACCTGGCTCATCACCTGCTGCGCCTGCGCGGGCGGAAACATGTCGCGGATGACGGCGCGCGACACCACAATGCCGGCGCCGGTCGAGAGGCCCTGCATGGCCCTGAAGAACACCAGTTCGCCGACGCTTTGCGACAGCGCGCAGCCGGCCGAGGCCAGCGTGAACATGGCAATGCCCCACAGCACCACCGGGCGGCGGCCAAAGCTGTCGGCCAGCGCGCCGTGGAACAGGTTCATGAAGGCAAAGCCGAACAGGTAGGCCGACAGCGTCTGCTGCATCTGCACCGGCGTCGCGCCCAGCGACTGGGTCATGCCGGCAAAGGCCGGAATGTAGGTGTCGATAGAAAACGGCCCCAGCATGCCCAGGATGGCCAGCAGCATCGCCAGCATCCAGCGCGGGCGGGGCCAGAGTTTGTCGGCGTCCGGATTCATTCTTTTTTCAGCCGCAGGGCTTGGTCATAAAGTTCGTTGCGCGGCGCGCCGGTGATGTCGGCGGCCAGCCTGACGGCGGTTTTCAGCGGCAGCTCGGCCAGCAGCAGCCCCAGCACCCGCAGGCTGTCGTCAACGCCTTCATGCGCGCCGGCGGCATGCAGCACCAGGGCAAATTCGCCCCGCGTGCGCTGCGGGCCGGCAGCCAGCCAGGCGGCGAAATCCTGCGCCGGCAGGGTGGCGATTTCCTCGAACTGCTTGGTCAGCTCGCGCCCCACGGTGACCGGGCGCTCCTTGAGCACGGCCATGGCGCGGGCCAGCGCCTCGATGCGGTGCGGCGCCTCCAGGATCACGATGGCGCGCGGGTCGGCCTGCAGCAGCAAAATGGCCTGGTCGCGCTCGCCGGCCTTGGTGGGCAAGAAGCCGGCAAAGACAAAGCTGCTGGCGCTGTCCGCGCTGCCTGTGCTGCCGGTTGCGCGCATCACGCCGGCGGCGCTGAGCACGGTGGTTACGCTGCTGGCGCCGGGCAGGGGCATGACCTTGAAGCCGGCCGCGCGCACGGCGGCCACCAGCCGGGCGCCGGGGTCGCTGACGGCGGGGGTGCCGGCGTCGCTGACATAGGCCACCCGCTCGCCGCGCTGCAGCCGCTCGACCACGCCCCCGGCCGCCTCGGCTTCGTTGTGCTGATGCACCGCCAGCAGGGGCTTGTCAATGCCGTACTGGCGCAGCAGCGGCTGGGTGTGGCGCTTGTCCTCGCAGGCAATCGCATCGACCAGCTGCAGCACATGCAGGGCGCGCAGGGTAATGTCGGCCAGGTTGCCGATGGGAGTGGCCACGACATACAGCATGGCCTGCGGATAATGCTGCATGCCGGCCGCGGCGCGCGCGGTGCTCAGAGCCGAATCGAAAGAAGCGTTCAATGTGGTTTTCCAGAAAACAGGCGGCCAAGGTGCCGCCAGAAGGTGCCGCAGGCGATGCTGTCCGGCTGCCGAAGCAGATTACCACCAAGACGCGCGGCGACGCGGCCGAGGCTGCAGCGCTGGACCATCTGCGCCAGCGCGGCCTGCGCCTGATCGAGGCGAATTATCGGACGCCGGGGCGCGGCGGCGGCGAAGTTGACCTCATCATGCGCGCCTCCGACGGCACGCTGGTGTTCGTCGAGGTGCGCCAGCGCTCGAGCGCCTCGCACGGCGGCGCCGGCGCCAGCATCGGCCTGCCCAAGCAGCGGCGCATCATCTTTGCGGCGCGCCACTACCTGATGCGCTTTGCCAGCCTGCCGCCCTGCCGCTTCGATGTGGTGCTGGTGAACGGCGACTTGGGCGCAGGCGCAGGGCAGGGCGCCACGATTGAATGGCTGGCCGGGGCTTTCGATGCTTCCTGAGCCACCGGTTGGCCCAGTGGCGAATTTGTAACCAGACCTTCCGGCAGGCAGGGCGCGGCCGTTCGGGCCTGCAGCGGCGATGCTTCACCCGCTATCATCAGCCCATGCTTGAACAACGAATCGAACAGCAATTCATCGACAGCGCCGACTTGAAATACCAAGCCGCGCAAGTCCTGTCCAAACCCATTGCCGCCGCAGTGCAGGCCATCCTGGCCAGCGTCACCAGCGGCAACAAGGTGCTGGCCTGCGGCAACGGCGGCTCGGCCGCCGACGCCCAGCACTTCGCGGCTGAATTTGTCGGCCGCTACGAGCGCGAGCGGCCCGAGCTCGCCGCCATCGCCCTGACCACCGACAGCTCCATCCTCACCGCGATTGCCAACGATTACGACTTCAGCGTGATCTTTTCCAAGCAGGTCCGCGCCTTCGGCATTGCCGGCGACGTGCTGCTGGCCCTGAGCACCAGCGGCAACTCGGCCAATGTGCTGGCCGCCATCGAGGCGGCGCACGAGCGCGACATGACCGTGGTGGCGCTGACCGGCCGGGGCGGCGGCAAGGTCAAGCAGCTCCTGCGCGAAACCGACGTGCATATTTGCGTGCCGCACGAGCGCACCGCCCGCATCCAGGAAGTGCACCTGCTGGTGCTGCACTGCATTTGCGACGGCGTGGACACCCAGCTGCTCGGCGCTCAAGAGGAACCTTCCACATGAACCACGTTTTGACGAACCTGACACGGCTGGCCTGCGCTGGCGGCGCGGCGGTCTTGCTGTGCGGCGCCTTGAGCGCCTGCGTCGGCCCGCTCATCGTGGGCGGCGCCATGGTCGGCGGCACGCTGGTGGCGGTTGACCGGCGCAGCTCGGGCGCGCAGCTGGACGACGAGGCCATCGAGCTGCGGGCGGCCAACCAGATTCGTTCCAACCTGGGGACGCGCGTGCGCGTCAGCGTCACCAGCTACAACCGCCAGGTGCTGCTGACCGGCGAGGTCGCCACCTTGGAGGACAGGCAGCGGGTCGAGCAGGTGGTCAAGACCGTGGACAGCGTGAGTAGCGTGGTCAATGAGCTGGCAGTGCTGAACACCCCGTCGCTGCTGGACCGCTCCGCCGATGCGGTGCTGACCGGCCGGGTCAAGGCCCAGCTGCTGGATACCAAGGGCCTGCAGTCCAATGCCTTCAAGGTGGTGAGCGAGCGGGGAACGGTATACCTGATGGGGCGTGTCACCCAGCGCGAGGCCGACCTGGCGACCGAGGCGGTGCGCGGCATGTCGGGCGTGCAAAAACTCGTCCGGATGCTGGAGATCATCACCGAGCAGGAACTCGAGCGCCTGGGCACCATGCCTGCGCCAGCCAGTACCAGGCCTGGCACCGCGCTTTAAAACATTTTCCGGGCCTTGGGCTTGGCAAGGGCAGGCGGCGCAACCCGCCCGGCAAGGCTTATTTTAGCCGCTTGATCAGGCTGGAGGTGTCCCAGCGCTGGCCGCCCATGGCCTGCACATCGGCATAGAACTGGTCCACCAGCGCCGTGACCGGCAAACGGGCGCCGTTGCGCTTGGCCTCGTCAAGCACCAGCCCGAGGTCCTTGCGCATCCAGTCCACCGCAAAACCGAAATCGAACTTGTCGGCCACCATGGTCTTGCCCCGGTTGTCGAGCTGCCAGCTCTGCGCCGCGCCCTTGCCGATCACGTCGAGCACCTGGGTCACATCCAGCCCGGCTTTCTGGCCAAAGGCGACAGCTTCGCTCAGGCCCTGCACCAAGCCGGCGATGCAGATCTGGTTGACCATCTTGGTGAGCTGGCCGGCGCCGGACTCGCCCATCAGGGTGAAGGCTTTTGAAAACGCCATGCCGGCCGGCTTGACCTTGTCAAAGACTGCCGACTCGCCGCCGCACATGACGGTGAGCGCGCCGTTTTGTGCACCCGCCTGTCCGCCGGACACCGGCGCATCGATGAAATGCAGGCCGAGTTGACGGGCCGCCGCATTCAGCTCGCGAGCCACTGTGGCCGAGGCCGTTGTGTGATCGACGAACACCGAATCGGGCTTCATGCCGGCAAACGCGCCGTCGGCGCCTATTGTCACCGAGCGCAGGTCGTCATCGTTGCCGACGCAGCAAAACACGATATCGGCATCCAGCGCTGCTTCGCGCGGCGTGGGGCTTGAGACGCCCTTGAATTCGGCGCACCAGGCCTCGGCCTTGCCAGCGCTGCGGTTGTACACCGTGACCTGATGGCCCGCCAGCGCCAGGTGGCCGGCCATGGGGTAGCCCATAACGCCCAGGCCGATGAAGGCGATGCTGCAAGGCGCGATGGGCTCGTAATTTTTTGGAAGGGTGCTGCTCATGGAGGTGCTGAAAAAGTAAGGGGTGGAAAGTTTAATTCCCATCCGAATTTGAAACGGTAACCATTTTGAATTGCCTCGCCCTGGGCAGGTCAGGGTGCTGGCTTCGGCTTTGCCGGAGCTAGGCTTGCAATGTGAAATGAAACTACAGGATGGAAAAGTGCTCGGTCCCTGCCGACAGGTCGGTCGATTTGGCGCGCTGCGAGTAGAGCTTGATCTGCAGGCGCAGGTCATTGACCGAATCGGCATTGCGCAGGGCGTCTTCATACAGGATGTGATTGCCTTCAAAGGCATCGAACAGCGCCTGGTCGAAGGTCTGCATGCCCATGTTGCGGCTTTTCTTCATGATCTCCTTGATCTCGCTGAAATCACCCTTGAAGATGAGGTCGGAAATCAGGGGTGAGTTGAGCATGATCTCGACCGCCGCGAAACGGCCCTTGGTGTCCTGCCGGGGCACCAGCCGCTGCGACACCACCGCCTTCAGGTTGAGCGACAGGTCCATCAGCAGTTGGGTGCGGCGTTCCTCGGGGAAGAAGTTGATGATGCGGTCCAGCGCCTGGTTGGCGCTGTTGGCATGCAGCGTGGCCAGGCACAGGTGGCCGGTTTCGGAAAACGTCAGCGCATGCTCCATGCTGTCGCGGTCGCG
>JAQGNK010000285.1 GCA_028291905.1 Polaromonas sp. | reverse complement strand
TGGCTTCGCCGCCAAACTTGGCCGCCAGCACGGTGGCAATCGCCGCCGTCAGCGTGGTCTTGCCGTGGTCAACGTGGCCAATCGTGCCCACGTTCACGTGCGGCTTGGTCCGCGAAAATTTCTCTTTTGCCATTTTCAACTCCGAAAAGTTACAAAATCAATAAACCAATGCCAGCTGCAGCAATCACCATCTGCGCCCGCTAAAAATATGGTGCCCATTCCGGGAATCGGACCCGGGACCTCTCCCTTACCAAGGGAGTGCTCTGCCACTGAGCCAAATGGGCTGAATTCAAAAATCTCTTACAGCAAAAAAGCGCGGCTCAATCTGAAAAACCGAAAATACCTCTCGGTACTCTGGAGCGGGAGACGGGAATCGAACCCGCGTCATTAGCTTGGAAGGCTAGGGTTCTACCATTGAACTACTCCCGCGCAGCTCTACCAGATCAAATCACACTCAATTACCTTGCAGCTTAAACCCAGCCAATCTAGCCGGATTTGCGGCGCTTTTCCTTGCCAAATCTACTAAGAATTGGTGGATGGGGCTGGATTCGAACCAGCGTACGCGTTAGCGAACAGATTTACAGTCTGCCTCCTTTAACCACTCGGACACCCATCCTTCAAGCGAATCACGGATTATGCCATCTTTTTGTGGCAGCGCAGAAGATTCAGATACTCGACCGCTGTAAATTTTCTGCAGCAGCCTGGTTTCAGGCTTTCGGATGCGCAACTCGCCAGTCGCGGGCTTGCGAAAAATGTCCGCAGCCGATGAAGGGCAGCGGTGGCCGCAAGGCGGACAGCGGCGAAGGATGATTGGCGATCAAGACCTTGTGCCGGCTGCCATCGATCAGGGCGCGCTTGCTTTGCGCATGCGAACCCCAGAGCATGAACACCACTGGATGTCCACCTGCCGATACCTGTCGAATCACGCTGTCTGTCAGCATTTCCCAACCCTTGCCCGCATGGCTGGCCGGACGGCTTTCCTCTACCGTCAGGCAGGTGTTGAGCAGCAGCACGCCATGGCTGGCCCATTTCACCAGACTGCCGCCGGGCACCGGGAACTTCGGCGGCGGCGTGCTCAGGTCGCGCTGCAGTTCCTTGAAAATATTGCGCAGCGACGGCGGCAGGGCCACGCCGGGGGCGACTGAAAATGCCAAGCCCTCGGCCTGCCCGCGTCCATGGTACGGGTCCTGGCCCAGGATGACGACGCGCACCTCGCTGGCTGGCGTGAGTTCCAGCGCACGCAAAGGCCGGGGCGGAAAAATGACCGCGCCCTCCTCCAGCCGGCTCTGCAGGAAAGCCAGCAGCTTGCGGCCGGTTTCGCTGGCAAAGAATTCATCCACCACGGGCCGCCAGTCAGGCGCCACCGGCCAGTCCGCCGGGTTGGCACTCATCAGCTGGTCTTCCGCCGGACTTTGCGCTATGTCAGAAAACTGCTCCTGCGCCATGAAAACATCCTCCTATAGCCTGTGATTATTCGCCAAACAACTCCGCCAGCGCCTCGCCCGGCTCCTCAGCCCGCATGAAGGCTTCACCGACCAGGAAGGCATTGACCTGCGCCTTGCGCAGGCGCTGCACATCTTCCAGGCTGGCAATGCCCGATTCAGTGACCACCAGGCGATCCGACGGCACTTTTCCCATCAGCGACAAGGTGGTGTCCAGCGACACCTCGAAGGTGTTGAGGTTGCGGTTGTTGATGCCGATCAAGGGCGTTCTGAGCCTGAGTGCGCGCTCAAGTTCCCCCGCGTCATGCACTTCGACCAGCACCGCCATATCGAGCGACATCGCCAGCGCCTCGAAGGTCTTCATCTGCGCATCGTCCAAGCAGGCGGCGATCAGCAGGATGCAGTCGGCGCCCATGACACGCGATTCATAGACCTGGTAGGCGTCGATGATGAAATCCTTGCGCAGCACCGGCAGGCCGCACGACGCCCTGGCCTGCTTCAGGTACTCGGCGCTGCCCTGGAAGAACTGCCGGTCGGTCAGCACCGACAGGCAAGCCGCGCCGAATTCGGCATAGCTCTGGGCGATGTCGGCCGGAATGAAATCGGCGCGCAGCACGCCCTTGGACGGGCTGGCCTTCTTGATCTCGGCGATCACCGCCGGTTTTCCGGCGGCGACCTTGGCGCGCAGGGCGCCGGCGAAATCCCGCGTGTGCAGGCGCGACTCGGCATCCTTGCGCATCGCGGGCAGCGGCTTGCGGTTGATCGCCTCGTCGATTTCCAGGCGTTTGACGGCCATGATTTTGTTCAGAATGTCGCTCATGGGATTCCAGTGGGGTAAGAGGGAAGGCAGCAGTCGCTGCCCGGTGCTTTATTCAGGCCTGGGCCGACCGGCTGAAATCGACGAGCTGCACCAGCTTGCGCCTGGCCGCTCCTGATTCAATAGCAGATCGCGCATGCTCCACGCCGGCCTTCATTGAATCGACCACATTGGCGGCATAAAGTGCGGCGCCGGCGTTGAGGATCACGATGTCGCGCGGCGCGCCCGGCTGGTTATCGAGCACGCCCAGCAGCATCGCCTTCGATTGCTCGGGCGTTTCCACCCGCAGCGCCCGGTTGCTGGCCATCGCCATGCCGAAGTCCTCCGGGTGGATCTCATATTCGGCGATCTCGCCGTTCTTCAGCTCGCCGACGACGGTGGCCGCGCCCAGACTAACCTCGTCCATGCCGTCCCGGCCATAGACCACCAGCGCATGCTCAGCGCCCAGGCGCTGCAGGGCGCGCACCTGAATCCCGACCAGATCGGGGTGGAACACGCCCATCAGGATATTCGGCGCGCTGGCCGGGTTGGTCAGCGGCCCAAGGATGTTGAAGATCGTCCGGATGCCGAGTTCCCGGCGCACCGGCGCGACGTTCTTCATGGCCGGGTGGTGGTTGGGCGCGAACATGAAACCGACCCCGACCTGTTCGATGCAGCGGGCAATCGCCTCGGGCGACAGGTCCAGCCGGATGCCGAGCGACTCGATAACGTCGGCGCTGCCCGACTTGCTGCTGACACTGCGCCCGCCGTGCTTGCTGACCCGGGCGCCGGCGGCGGCGGCGACGAACATGGCGCAGGTCGAGATGTTGAAGGTGTGGGAGCCGTCGCCGCCGGTGCCGACGATATCGACCAGATGCGTCTTGTCGGCGACATGCACCTTGGTCGAGAACTCGCGCATCACCTGGGCGGCGGCGGTGATCTCGCCGATGGTTTCCTTCTTGACGCGCAGGCCGGTGATGAGCGCGGCGGTCATCAAGGGCGACATCTCGCCACTCATGATGAGCCGCATGATGTGCAGCATCTCGTCATGGAAAATCTCGCGGTGCTCAATGGTGCGCTGCAGCGCCTCCTGGGGCGTGATCTTGTGGGTGTCGGGCATGAAGTTCTCGCTTGCTTGTTCTTGAAATGGATGGTTTGTCAAGGGGCCGGCTGCTCGGTCAGCGCCAGCTTCAGGCCGAAGCCGACAAACATCAGCCCCGCCGTGCGCTCCAGCCAGTGCATGCGCTGCTGCACGGCCGCCACCCGGCCGGCCAGCCAGGCGGACGCGAGCGCCCAGCCGATGTTGACCCACAGGGCGTTGAAGTTGAACAGCAGCCCGAGCAGCAGGAACGCCAGCGGCTTGTTAGCGGTGCCGGGGGCGATGAACTGGGGCACGAAGGCCAGGAAAAACAGTGCCACCTTCGGGTTGAGCACATTTGTCCAAAAACCCTGAAAAAATACACGTTTCAGGCCGGTAGCGCTTGTATTGCCTGCGCCATCAGCTATTGAATTGATAGCAATTGATGCGCCCGGCGCAGGCGCCCGCGCCAGCAGCATGCGCAAGCCCACAAACACCAGATATGCCGCGCCCGCCCACTTGAGCAGGGTGAAGGCGGTGGCGGAGGCCGCCATCAGCGCGCTTACGCCGACGGCGGCCGCAAAGATATGCACGAAGCAGCCTGCCGTGATGCCCAGGGCCGCGACGATGCCGGCGCGGGCGCCCGAGCGCATGGCATGGGCCACGATGTAGAGCACGTCGGGGCCGGGCGTCAGGTTGAGCAGGATGCCGGCGACGATGAACAGCGCGAGGTGGTCAAGGCTCATGAAACGGCTCCCGCGTCAGCGGCTGAAAAACTGGCGGATCGCGGCGGTGGCCCGGTCCACGCCGGCCGCGTCCACATCCAGATGGGTGGCAAAGCGCAACCGGTACAGGCCGGTGGCCCGGATGCCATGGCCGGCCAGGTGCTCCAGCAAGGCGCCGGACTTCTCGCGCGCCGCGCCGCTCAGATCGACGAACACGATGTTGGTCTGCGGCGGCTCGACCTGCAGGCCGTCAATGCCCGCCAGGCCGTCGGCCAGCCGCCGGGCCAGCGCATGGTCCTGGGCCAGCCGCTCGACATGCTGGTCCAGCGCATGGGAAGCCGCTGCCGCCAGCAGGCCGGCCTGGCGCATGCCGCCGCCGGCCATCTTGCGGATGCGGTGGGCGCGCGCAATGAACTCGCGCGAGCCGCACAGCGCCGAGCCGGTGGGCGCGCCCAGCCCCTTGCTGAAGCAGACCGAGACACTGTCGAAGCACTGGGCGATGCGGCGGGCTTCGCGTTCGATGTCGGTTTTGATAGCAGGTCCCGCAAGCGCTGCCTGCGCTGCAGCCGCATTGAACAAGCGTGCGCCATCGAGATGCCGGCTCAGGCCATGCGCTGCCGCCAGCGC
>JAQGNK010000267.1 GCA_028291905.1 Polaromonas sp. | reverse complement strand
GACCGGCCGCAGCTGGCTGCGGGGCATGGCGCGCAGGTCGGCCGGGCTGTGGATGGACGCGAGCAATGACGTCATGGCGAGGGGTTTCGGGCTGGCCGCATTAAGGGGCAATGGCTGCATGTGCGTGAGGCTCCTGTCAATGGTGCCGGTTGACCAGCATGTCGGCCAGCGCCCGCAGCGCCTCCGTGTTTTCGAGGCCGCCGGTTTCGAGACGGTCCACGCCTTCGAGCGCGCGGGCGAGCAATTGCTGCGCATAGTCCTTCGAGGCCTGCAGCCCCATCAGCGAGACGAAGGTAGGCTTGTCCTGGGCCGCATCCTTGCCGGCGGTCTTGCCCAGCGTGGCGGAATCCGCCGTGACGTCGAGGATGTCGTCCACCACCTGGAAGGCCAGGCCGATGGCGGCGCCGTAGTCGTGCAGCGCCTTGCGCACCGCCGTGGAGGCCGGCCCGCAGCTGGCCCCCATCATCACGCTGGCCTGCAGCAGCGCGCCGGTTTTCAGGCGGTGCATTTCATGCAGTTGCGCCGAGTTCAGGGGCAGGCCGATGCTGGCGAGGTCTATGGCCTGCCCGCCCGCCATGCCCTGGAAGCCGGCAGCGCTGGCCAGCATGCGGCACAGCCCGGCCTGCGTCGCCGCATCGACCGAACCGTCGTCGGGTGTCAGGAACTCGAAGGCGAGCGCCTGCAGCGCATCGCCGGCCAGCAAGGCCTGCGCCTCGCCGAACTTCACGTGCACCGTCGGCTTGCCGCGGCGCAGCACGTCGTTGTCCATGCAGGGCATGTCGTCGTGGACCAGCGAATAGGCATGGATCAACTCCACCGCGCAGGCCGCGCGCAGGGCCGCCTGGGGGTTGCCGCCGACGGCCTCGCAGGCGGCCATCACCAGCAGGGGCCGCAGCCGCTTGCCGCCATCGAGCACCGCATAGCGCATGGCATCGCCGAGGCCGGCCGGCGCGGGTGCTGCAGTGGGGCATGCGACCCAGCCCGACAGCGCCTGCTCGATCTGGTCGAGGCGTTCTGCGCTCCAGCCTGCAAGCCTGAACGAGGACAGTTTTTCCGGGGCGCTGGTCTCGGGCATGGGTTGGTGTTCTGTTGTGATGGTGGGTGCAAGGCCGACGCGCTTCAGGCCCAGGGCTTGAGCTCGCTGCCTTCCAGCACCTTGATCTGGTTTTCGACCGCTTCCAGCTTGCCCTTGCAAAACGCCAGCAGCTGCGCACCGCGCTGGTAACCCGTCAGCAACTGGTCCAGGGGCAGTTGCCCGGACTCCAGGCTCGCCACCAGGCCCTCCAGTTCCTGGAGCGCGGCTTCATAGGTGGGAGGCAACGCGGGCGCGGGGGCCGTCGGGGCGGCGGCGGGGGTTTTGGCCATGGTATTTGAGGTTGAGGCGTGATTTTAGGCTGTGGGACCGGGGCGGGGCCGGCGCGCGCGCGACGGGCGGCGCTATGCCGTCATTATCGGGCGGCGAGGCAAGGTCCGGGCCGACAGGGTCCCGCAGAGCCCCAGGCCACGGTGGTCGCGCCGGGTAGAATTGAGAACCGTTCTCGATAACGGCTGTTCGCCACACTTGGGGCCCTCCCACCAATGCATGTCTGACCTTAGCCTCCGCCTGTTGCAGGCCACCAGCCAGCTCCCGATCTCCAGCTACTTCGACGCCGGGCTCTACGAGCGGGAGCAGCAAAAACTGTTTGCACGGGGGCTTCGCTATCTGGGGCATGAGCTCGCGGTGCCGGACATGGGCGACTTCTATGCCCTGCCGCACGAAGGCGAAGGCCGGGCCCTGGTGCGCAACAGCTCGGGCATTGAGCTGATCTCCAATGTCTGCCGGCACCGGCAGTCGACGATGCTGCAGGGCCGCGGCTCGCTCGGCGCCCGGCCGGACAGCAACATCGTGTGCCCGCTGCACCGCTGGACCTACAACACATCGGGCGAACTGATCGGTGCGCCGCATTTCGAGATCGATCCCTGCCTCAACCTGAACCGCTACAAGACGCGGACCTGGAACGGCCTCGTGTTCGAAGACAACGGCCGCGACGTGGTGGCCGAGATGTCGCCGCTCGGCCCCGCCGCAGACCTCGACTTCTCGGGCTATCAGCTCGACAAGGTCCACCTGCACGAATGCAATTACAACTGGAAGACCTTCATCGAGGTCTACCTGGAGGACTACCACGTCGGGCCGTTCCACCCGGGACTGGGCTCCTTCGTGACCACGCACGACCTGCAGTGGGAGCTCAATGCCAACTTCTCGGTGCAGACGGTCGGCGTGTCCGACAAGCTCGGCAAGCCGGGCACCGACACCTACAAGAAGTGGCACGACGTGGTGCTGCAGTACCGCAAGGGCGTCGCGCCGAAGTACGGCGCCATCTGGCTCACCTACTACCCACACGTGATGGTGGAGTGGTATCCCCATGTGCTGGTCGTGAGCACGCTGCATCCGCGCGGGCCGGACAAAACCCTCAACGTCGTCGAGTTTTTCTACCCTGAAGAAATCTGCGCCTTCGAGCGCGAGTTCATCGAAGCGCAGCAGGCCGCCTACATGGAGACCTGCATCGAGGACGATGAAATCGCGCTGCGCATGGACGCCGGCCGCAAGGCCCTCATGCTGCGCGGCGACAACGAGTTCGGCCCCTACCAGAGCCCGATGGAAGACGGCATGCAGCACTTCCACGAGTGGTACCGCCGCGAGATGGGCGCCAGCAAGACCACCCAGATGATCTGAGGGCCGTGGCCCACCGCTGCTTTTTGCTATTTAATCAATAGCTGTTTGCGCCGGCTGCGCTTGCGCAAGCACCGTTTTTCATTCATAAAAATAACCGATAAGAACCATGCAAGCTGTCTGGATGCTCCTGTCCTCTTTCCTGATTGCATCGATGGGCGTGTGCGTCAAGTTTGCCGCCGAGCATTTCAACAGCGCCGAGTTGGTGTTCTACCGGGGCGTGGTCAGCATTGCGTTCATGTCGGTGTATGCGCGGGTGCACGGCACCACCCTTCGCACGGCCTTTCCGGCCATGCATGCCTGGCGCAGCGTGATCGGCGTGATGTCGCTGTCGGCCTGGTTCTACGCCATTGCCCATTTGCCGCTGGTCACCGCCATGACGCTGAACTACATGAGCAGCGTCTGGATTGCCGCGTTTCTGGTCGGCGGCGCGCTGATGCTGGGCAAGCCGGGCAAAAAAGGTCCGCCCCAGGGCCCGCTGGTGCTGGCGATCCTGGCCAGCTTTGCCGGCGTGGTCATGCTGCTGC
>JAQGNK010000228.1 GCA_028291905.1 Polaromonas sp. | reverse complement strand
CTGGAAGAAATCACCGGCAACATGGGCGCGTTCTGGCGCAACATCACCACCGGCGACAGCCAGCTGCGCTGGCTCGGCCCGGACAAGGGGGTGATCCACCTCGCCACCGCGGCCATCGTCAACGCGGTCTGGGACCTGTGGGCCAAGTCCGAAGGCAAACCGGTCTGGAAACTGCTGGCTGACATGAGCCCCGAGGAGCTGGTGCGCTGCCTGGACTTCCGCTTCGTCACGGACGCGCTCACGCCCGAAGAAGCGCTGGCCATCCTGCGCCGCAAAGCTCCGACCAAGGCAGCACGCGAGCAGGAAATGCTGGAGCAGGGCTACCCCGCCTACACCACCTCGGCCGGCTGGCTCGGTTATTCAGAGGAAAAGATGCGCCGGCTGGCTAGAGAAGGCGTGGCCGAGGGCTGGACCCACTTCAAGCAAAAGGTCGGCGGTGATATTGAAGAAGACATCCGCCGCGCGGCCATCCTGCGCGAGGAGATCGGCTGGGACCGCAAGCTCATGATGGACGCCAACCAGATGTGGGAAGTCGACGAGTCGATCACCAACATGCGGCGCCTGGCTGCCTTCGAGCCCTGGTGGATCGAGGAGCCGACCAACCCCGATGACATCCTCGGCCACGCAGCCATCCGCGCACGCATCGCCCCCATCGGCGTGGCCACGGGCGAGCATTGCCACAACCGCGTGATGTTCAAGCAGCTGCTGCAGGCCGAGGCGATTGACTTTTGCCAGATCGACGCGGCCCGTCTCGGCGGCCTGAACGAGGTACTGGTGGTGTTGCTGATGGCCGCCAAGTTCGGCGTGCCGGTGTGCCCGCACGCTGGCGGTGTGGGCCTGTGCGAATACGTGCAGAACATCTCGCTGTTTGACTACATTGCGGTGTCGGGTTCGCTGGAGAACCGGGTGCTCGAATATGTCGATCACCTGCACGAGCACTTCCTCGACCCGGTAGTGATCCGAAAGGGGCGCTACATGCCGCCGCAACGGCCGGGCTACAGCATCGAGATGCATGCGGCAACCCTTGAAAAGTTCGCGTTCCCCGGCGGGGCCGCGTGGGCCTGAGCTTGGCGCCTTCCAGTTCATTCATCACTACTACAAGAGACACATCCCATGAAGACTTTTGCTTCCCGCCTCCTGGCCGGCCTGCTGTGCGCTGCGGCACTTTCATCCGCCGCGCTGGCACAGTCCACTTATCCCAACAAGCCGATCGAGTTGATCGTGCCCTACCCTGCCGGTGGTGGCACGGACGTACTGGGCAGGGCTTTTGCGCTGGCCTCGGTCAAGCACTTACCGCAAAACCTGATCGTCATCAACAAGCCCGGCGCCAGCGGCGCCATCGGCTGGGCCGACGTGCTCAACGGCAAGCCGGACGGCTACAAGGTCGCCCTGCTGGCCACTGACCTGATGACGCAGCCCAACATGGGACTGACCAAAATCACCTATGAAGACTTCATCCCCATTGCCCGCCTCAACTACGATCCGGCGGCCATCACGGTGCGCGCCGATGCGCCGTGGAACACGGTCGAGGAGTTCATCCAGGCCGCGAAGAAAGGCGACTTTCGCGTGGGCAACGGTGGCAACGGTTCAACCTGGCACCTTGCGGCGGCCGCCGTGGAGGACAAGACCGGTGTGAAGTTCAACCACATCCCATTTGCCGGCGCCGCACCGGCCGCCCTGGCCTTGCTGGGTGGCCACATCGAGGCCATCACGGTAAGCGCGGCCGAGGTTTATGCCTATACCTCGACCGGCAAGCTGAAGACGCTGGCGGTGATGTCCGAGCAGCGTATCAAGGGTTATGAAAAAGTACCGACACTCAAGGAACGCAACATCGACATTTCCGTCGGCACCTGGCGCGGCCTGGCGGTAGTCAAGGGCACGCCGCCCGAGGTCGTCAGCGCCTTGCGTGCGGCGGCGGCCAAGATCGTGACCGAACAAAGTCTGCGTGATGCGCTGGACCGCCAGAACATGGGTTATGCCTATGCGGATGGCGAGGCCTTTGGCGCCGTGATGGCGAAGGACCACGTTTTTTACAAAAGCCTGATCGCCAAGCTCGGCTTGAAGCAGTAGGAGCCAACATGAACAAGCCATCACTTCTAGTCTGTCGGGCCATTGCGCCGGAAATCATCGTCCGGCTTGAGCAGCACTTCGACGTGCAGGCCAACCAGGTCGATGAGCCCTGGTCGCAGGCCCAGCTGATCGAAGCGCTGCAAGGCCGGCAGGCGTTTTTTTCCACCGGGGGCGAGCGTGTTGACACCACACTATTGCAGGCCTGCCCAGAGCTGCGGATCTGCGCCAACATGTCGGTGGGCTTTAACAACTTTGATGTGGACGCCATGACTGCGCACGGTGTGCTCGGCACCAACGCCCCCGGTGTCTTGACCGAAACCACGGCCGATTTTGGTTTTGGCCTGCTGTTGGCTGCTGCACGCCGAGTGTCGGAAGGCGAGCGCTACCTGCGCGCCGGGCAGTGGACCCGGTGGCAATACAACACGCTGGTTGGCTGCGACGTGCATGGCTCAACGCTGGGTATTCTGGGCATGGGCCGCATCGGACAGGCCCTGGCCCGCCGCGGCCACT
>JAQGNK010000200.1 GCA_028291905.1 Polaromonas sp. | reverse complement strand
GTTCCTCGGGGAAGAAGTTGATGATGCGGTCCAGCGCCTGGTTGGCGCTGTTGGCATGCAGCGTGGCCAGGCACAGGTGGCCGGTTTCGGAAAACGTCAGCGCATGCTCCATGCTGTCGCGGTCGCGTATCTCGCCCATCAGGATCACGTCGGGCGACTGGCGCATCGAGTTCTTGAGGGCCGATTCCCAGCTGTCGGTGTCCAGCCCGACCTCGCGCTGGGTCACCACGCAGTTCTTGTGCAGGTGCACGAACTCCACCGGGTCTTCAATCGTCAGGATGTGGCCGTGGGACTGCTCGTTGCGCCAGTCCAGCATGGCGGCCATGGTGGTCGATTTGCCCGAGCCGGTGGCACCCACCAGGATCGTCAGGCCGCGCTTGGCCATCACCACGTCTTTTAGCACCGGCGGCAGGCCCAGGCCATCCAGCGTCGGCAGCACCGCCGGAATGACCCGCATCACCATCCCGACCTTGCCCTGCTGCAGGAAGGCATTGACGCGAAAGCGGCCGATGCCCGGCGGCGAGATGGCAAAGTTGCATTCCTTGGTGCGCTCGAACTCCGCCGCCTGCTTGTCGTTCATGATGGCGCGCGCCAGCGTCATCGTGTGGTTGGCGTTCAGCGGCTGGGACGACACCTTGGTCATCTTGCCATCGACCTTAATGGCCGGCGGAAAGTCGCCGGTCAGGAACAGGTCGCTGCCGCCGCGGCTGACCATCAGCCGCAGCAGGTCGTTGATGAATTTACTGGCCTGGTCGCGTTCCATGAACGGCTCCTTTAGTCATTGATGCCCCACGCGTTGTCACAACGCGCCCTATGCTGCCCCCGAGGGGCCGCTGCGCCTGCGGCCCGGCAAAGCCGGTTCCGTGGCCCCTGTTTGGCTAGCAGCAAGCCCATGTTGCGAGTGTCGCCCAACGCTAGCCCGGAAAATTTTCGGGGATTTTTGCCTTGCCGCGTGCCTCGGCCGCCGAGATCACGTTGCGCTTGACCAGATCAGTCAAATTCTGGTCCAGCGTCTGCATACCGACGCTGTTGCCGGTCTGGATCGAGGAATACATCTGCGCCACCTTGGCCTCGCGGATCAGGTTGCGGATGGCGCTGGTGCCCAGCATGATTTCATGCGCCGCCACCCGGCCCTGGCCGTCCTTGGTCTTGCACAGCGTCTGCGAAATCACCGCCTGCAGCGACTCGGACAGCATCGAGCGGATCATTTCCTTTTCCTCCGCTGGAAACACGTCGATGATCCGGTCGATGGTCTTGGCCGCGCTGGACGTGTGCAGCGTGCCGAACACCAGGTGGCCGGTCTCGGCCGCTGTCATGGCCAGGCGGATGGTTTCCAGGTCGCGCATTTCGCCCACCAGGATGGCGTCCGGGTCTTCGCGCAGGGCGGACTTCAGCGCGGCGGCAAAGCTCATCGTGTGCGGGCCGACCTCGCGCTGGTTGATCAGGCATTTCTTGGACTCGTGGACGAACTCGATCGGGTCCTCGACCGTCAGGATGTGGCCGTATTCGGTCTCGTTCAGGTAGTTGACCATGGCCGCCAGCGTGGTCGATTTGCCCGAGCCGGTCGGGCCGGTGACCAGCACCATGCCGCGCGGCTTCAGTGCCAGGTCGCCGAGGATCTTGGGCGCGCCGAGCTGCTCGAGCGTCAGAATCTTGGAGGGAATGGTCCGCAGCACCGCGCCGGCGCCCCGGTTCTGGTTGAAGGCATTGACCCGAAAGCGCGCCAGCCCTTCGATTTCAAACGAGAAATCGACCTCCATGAACTCTTCATAATGCTTGCGCTGGGTGTCGTTCATGATGTCGTACACCATGGCATGGACTTCCTTGTGGTCCAGCGGATCGATATTGATGCGCCGCACATCGCCGTGGACCCGGATCATCGGGGGCAGGCCGGCCGAGAGGTGCAGGTCGGATGCCTTGTTTTTGACGCTGAAGGCCAGCAACTGCGTGATGTCCATGAAGACTAATCCTGGTAGGTTGAATCTGAGCTTACAGTTCCATTATGACTACGATTTCTTCCCGCCTGCACCTTGTTGATGAGCGAATTCAGGCGGCCTGCCTGGCCACCGACCGGCCCGCGTCCGGCGTGCGGCTGCTGGCGGTTTCCAAGACCTTCGGCCTTGACGCGGTGATCGAGGCCGTGGCGGCCGGCCAGCGGGCCTTTGGCGAGAACTACATTGCCGAAGGTGTCGAGAAAATCCTGGCGCTGCGGCGCTGGCAGGCCGGCGAGGCGGCGCGCGGCGCCAAGGCCATAGCCGGGCTGGAATGGCACTGCATCGGCCCGATCCAGAGCAACAAGACGCGGCCGGTGGCCGAGCATTTCGACTGGGTGCAGTCGGTGGACCGGCTGAAAATCGCCCAGCGCCTGAGCGAGCAGCGCCCGCCGGAGCTGGCGCCGCTGCAGGTTTGCCTGCAGGTCAACATCGACGGCGGTGCCAACAAGTCGGGCGTGGCGCCAGAAGCGGTGCAGGCGCTGGCAGAAGAGGTCGCCCGACTGCCGCGTCTGGTGCTGCGAGGCCTCATGTCCATTCCCGAACCTGCTATTGATTTTGCAGCTGCTTGCGCAGTCCACACCAGCGCTAAAGCCTTGTTTGATCAAATAAATGCGTCCGGCGCGCTGGCTGTGCCCATGGACACACTGTCGATGGGAATGACCGAAGACCTGGAGGCCGCGATTCATGCCGGCAGCACCATGGTGCGGGTCGGTCGGGCAGTTTTCGGCAGCCGCTAGCGCTACTAAATTTCAGGCGGCCGCTGCTTCGCCGCCTGGTCGGTTCATGTCGTGCTGCCAGTCGCGCGGCATCAGGGCTCCCGCCTGCCCAGGGCTTTGGCCATGATGGCCGCGGACGCGTCGATCTGCGCTTCATCGAACGGCGCAAAGCCCATCACCAGGCCTGGGCTGATCCACTGGCTGCCGCGGTAGCGTCCCAGCGCAAAGGCCGTGATGCCGGCTGCGGCCAGCCGGCGTGTCGCGGTGGCTTCGTCCATGCCGTTCAGACGGCCCACAATGTCCAGGCCCGCCTGAATGGCCGGCACCTCGATCAGCCCGCGCCAGTGCGTGCGTGCGGCCTGCTCGAAGGCCTGCGCCCGGCCGGCGTAGATTTTTCGCATGCGACGCACATGGCGGTCAAAGTGGCCTTCGGCCATGAAGTCGGCGAGCACGGCTTGCGCCAGGCCGTTGGGATGGCGCGAGGTGAGCGACGCCGCCCGGGTGAAGGGCTCGACCAGCTGTGGGGGCAGGGCGACGTAGGCCAGCCGCAGGTCGGGAAACAGCAGCTTGCTGAAGGTGCCCGCGAGAATCACCTGCGTGTCGCCGCCGGCCAGGCTTTTCAGCGCTGGAATCGGCCGGGCGACGAAGCGGTAGTCGCTGTCGTAATCGTCCTCAAAGATGTAGGCGCCTTGCCGCACGGCCCACTGAAGCAGCGCCAGCCGGCGCTCGGGCGACAGCGCCATGCCCAGCGGCGCCTGGCGCGAAGGCGTGACATAGGCCAGCCGGGCCGATGGCGCCAGCCGCAGGCCGTCGGCCACCCGCAGGCCGTTGGCGTCAACCGGCACATCGACGACGCGCGCACCGCCTGCCTGCATCAATTGCCGCGCGCCCATGTAGCCTGGGTCTTCCATCCAGACCGTGTCGCCGGGCGAGAGCAGCAGCCGCAGGCACAGGTCGAGCGCCTGCTGCACGCTGCCCACCAGCACGATCTGGGCCGGCGCGACGGCCACGCCGCGCGCGATGGCCAGATGGTTGGCAATGGCCTGACGCAGCGCCGGCAGGCCGCCGGCGGCCGTGCCTTCGAGTGCCACGAGCCGTGAAGGACGCAGGTGCCGCACATGCAGCCGCCGCCAGACGTCAATCGGAAACCCCGCAACGTCGCAGCGATGCGGCATGAACGGTTGCGGCACAGCCAGCCGGTCGGCCAGCGGAAAGGCCGGTTCGCTGCCCGCCAGCCGTTCGATCCACGCGCCTGCCGGCGCCGCTGCGGCCGCGGCCGGCCTGCGCCCGGTGCGCGGCGCCGGCGCGGCATTGCGCATGCCGGTTTCGGGCAAGGCCAGGCTGACCCGCGTGCCGCTGCCCGGCCGGGCGGCCAGGTAGCCCTCGGACAGCAACTGGTCGTAGGCGGCCTGCACCGTGCCCCGCGCCAGCCCGTACTGCAACGCCAGCGCACGCGTGCCAGGCAGCATGGCGCCGGTGGGCAGCCGGCCGCTGAGGATGGCCTGGCGCAGCGCGTCATAGAGCCAGCGCTGCAGGCCGATGCCGGCAGCCGGCGTGCCCAGGGGAAGCGACCAGACCAGGGGAGCCTGCTTTTCTGAAATCATGCGGCGATGTTAAGCGCCTAGCTGCAAAGTGGCCCAGTCATTTGTGTACGAATCGGACCAATACAGTAAGCCGCTGGCTACGCAAAATCAGGCCTTCATCCACTCAACATTTGAAAGAAACCATGTCTGCCAACCAACTTCGTCTCAACTACAACGACTTCACCCGGCTGGCGCCCACTGCCACCACCGCGCTCTACGGCATTGGCGGCGCGGCTTTCGAAATGGGCCTGGACCCTGCCTTGGTCGAGCTGGTTGACCTGCGTGTCTCGCAGATCAACGGCTGCGCCTTCTGCGTGCACTTTCACCTGCCGCTGGCACGCAAGGCCGGCGTGCCCGCCATCAAGCTCGACCTGCTGGCGACCTGGCGCGATGCGGGCGTTTTTTCGCCGGCGGAAATGGCGGCGCTGGCCTGGGCCGAGCACCTTGCCCATCTGTCCCGCGACGGCGCGCCTGATGCGGCCTGGACCGAATTGCAGGCGCATTTCAATGAAAAGCAGATGGTCGCGCTGTGCGTCGCCATCGCTTCCATCAACGCCTGGAACCGCATTTGCGTGGGCTTGCGCTTCATTCCCGCCGCCCAGGCATGATCACGCCCGCCATGGGCCTGGACGCCGCCTTGGCCGACGGCCTGCAGCGGCCCGAAAGCGATGCGGCGCTGCTGGCCTGCCACCCGCTCATCAGCCAGCTGCGCCCGCAGCTGGTGTCCGCGCAGGACTGGCTGGCGCGCTGCCGCCACCAGGCCACCCAAGGCTACCGCGTGATGATCGTCATGCGGCAGGGCCGCTGCGTGGCGCTGGCCGGCTACCGCCTGGAAGAAAACCTGGTGTGGGGCCGCTTTCTGTACGTGGACGACCTCGTCACTGACGCCAATGAACGCGGCGCCGGCCAGGGCGGCGTGCTGATGGACGCCCTAAAGGCCGAGGCGCGCAAGCACGATTGCCGGCAGCTGGTGCTGGATTCGGCGCTGTCGAACGCGCTGGCCCACCGCTTTTACTTTCGCGCCGGACTGCTGGCGCGCGCTCTGTGTTTCACCCTGCCGCTGGACGTTTGACCATGACTGCCTTCACTTCGATTCTTCATCTGGCCGCCAGCCCGCGCGGCGACCTGTCGAACAGCCACCGCCTGGGCACTTACCTGAGCACTTGCCTACACGCCGCCCGGCCGGAGCTGGCCGTGGTCGAACGCAGGCTGGGCATCGAGCCGCTGCCGCCGCCCGACGCCACCTTCGCCGCCGAAAATGTCATGCCCGCCGAAAGCCGGCGACATGCGTCGCTGTCCGAAGCGCTGATCCGCGAACTCGAAGCCGCAGCCATCGTGGTGATCTCGACGCCGATGCACAACTTCACCGTGCCGACCGGGCTCAAGGCCTGGATCGACCAGATCGTGCGCCCGGGCCGCACCTTTCGCAGCACGGCGCAAGGCAAGGTCGGCCTGCTGGCGCCAAGGCCGGTGTTCAGCATCGTGACGTGCGGCGGGCCGATCGGCGCGGGCGGGGGCACGCAGCAGGACTTTTTGACGCCCTACCTCGCCTACCTGCTGGGCACCATCGGCCTGCCGGACGTGCGGCCGCTTTTGCTGCATGGCCTGAATATGCCGGGCCTGGATGTGGATGCGGCGCTGGCAGGCGGGCGGGTGTGGATCGACCAGGAAGTCGCGCAGCTGGCGCGCTGACTGAACACGCAAGCAAGCGCGCCCGCAGGCCTGGCGCGCCGGTCACATGCCCAGCGCCAGCCGCGTCGTGCTTTTCACCTCTTCCATCACTGCATAGGTCCGCGTCTCGCGCACGCCGGGCAGCTGCCACAGCACCGTGCCGGCAAAGGTGCGGTAGGCCGGCATGTCGGCCATGCGGGTCTTGAGCAGGTAGTCGAAGCCGCCGGCGACCATGTGGCATTCCATGATCTCGGGATAGACCTGCACCGCCGCCTTGAAGGCCTCGAACACATTGGGCGTGGTGCGGT
Source organism: Polaromonas sp. (assembly GCA_028291905.1). GTDB lineage: Bacteria > Pseudomonadota > Gammaproteobacteria > Burkholderiales > Burkholderiaceae_C > Polaromonas. The sequence goes on along the minus strand of JAQGNK010000200.1, from coordinate 970 downwards.
CGAGCAGCACCTCGACGAAGACCATCATGCCGGCGCCCAGCCTGAGCGGGTTCAGGCGCGCCTCGTAGCCGAGGATGAAGCCGTCCCGCGTCAGGCGCTGCACCCGCGCCAGCACGGCGGTCGGCGACAGGGCCACACTGTCTGCCAGCTTGAGGTTGGAAATGCGGCCGTCATGCTGCAGTAAATTCAGGATTTTCAGGTCGATTCGGTCAGGCAGGGGCAACTCTTCCGTCATGGGTAGTGAATCCTTCGGTTGAACTGTAATAAATCAGTGAAAAATTTCATGGGCTTCAGAGGAATATAGCGCTTGAAATCCACCACCTGACGGAAATTCCCATGCCTTCATCCCCGCGCCTGCCCTTTCCCTACCGGCCTGAAGCCGATACCGTGACCAGCCACCTGCAGCGCCTGGCCGGCGCACTCGACTGGACGACTGCCGCCCAGCTGGCCCAGCCGTGGGTGCAGGCGGTGCGCAAGAACCCGCCACCGTTCTGGGCGATGGAAAGCCTGCTTAAGGAATACCCGATCTCCAGTGCCGAGGGCCTGGCGCTGATGCGGCTGGCCGAGGCGCTGCTGCGGGTGCCCGACGCCGAAACCGCGATTGCCCTGACCGCCGACCAGCTCGGCCGGGCCGATTTCGAGGGCGCCGGCGACGGCGTGATGGCCCGGCTCTCCAGCGCGGCGATTGGCCTGTCCAAGCGCTTCCTGCCCGAATCGGGCCAGCCCGGCCAGTCCGGAGAGGGCGGCCTGATGGGCAAGCTCGGCGCCCGTACCGTCGTGGCCGCCACGCTGCGGGCGGTGCAGCTGCTGGGCCGGCAGTTCGTGCTGGGCCAGACGATTGCCGAAGGCATGAAGGAGGCCGACGCGGCGCGCCGCAAGCTCAAGAATGTGCGCTTCAGCTACGACATGCTGGGCGAGGGCGCCCACACCGAACGCGATGCCCAGCGCTACCTGGCCAGCTATGTCAACG
>JAQGNK010000110.1 GCA_028291905.1 Polaromonas sp. | reverse complement strand
CGCCGCAGAACACCCAGACCTTGCGGTTTTCGGTGTTGGCAATGCCGCGCGCATGCAGGTATTTCAGGAACCTGGCCTGGTAGATCGCCATCAGCGGACCCAGGCCCATCGACACGGTAGGGAACTGCCAAAAACTGGGCATCAGCTTGGGATGCGGGTAGCTAGACAAGCCCTTGCCATCGACTTCCTGGCGGAAGTTGAGCAGTTGCTCTTCGCTCAGGCGGCCTTCGAGGTAGGCCCTGGCATAGACGCCCGGCGACACATGGCCCTGTATATAGAGGCAGTCGCCGCCGTGGTTTTCGCTCTCGGCATGCCAGAAATGGTTGAAGCCGGCGCCGAACATGCTGGCCCGCGAGGCAAACGAGCCGATGTGCCCGCCCAGGTCGCCGCCGTCGGCCGGATGCAGGCGATTGGCCTTGACCACCATCGCCATCGCGTTCCAGCGCATGTAGGCGCGCAGGCGCTCCTCTATTTCAAGGTTGCCGGGCGAGCGCTCTTCCTGGTCGGATTCAATGGTGTTGACATAGCCGGTGTTGGCCGAAAACGGCATGTCGATGCTCTTCTGGCGCGCATGCTCGAGCAGTTGCTCAAGGAGAAAGTGGGCGCGTTCCGGGCCTTCGCTTTCAATGACTGCGGACAACGCATCCATCCACTCCCTGGTTTCCTGCGTGTCTTTGTCGTGCTCGCTGGTTGAAGAAGCACCGGAGGGGGAATTACCGGCGTGTTGGTTTTCGTCTAGGTTGGCAGCCATTTTGTCTCCTGAGTAAATCTTTTTCGCCTGTTGCAGCGCCAGCATTGGCAAGTGCCGCGTGCAAACATGCGTCTATGACGTGTTTTTAAACCCAAATTAGGTCTAAGTCCCTAGTTTCTCACAATTTTTTAAGAATTTCAAATAGTGCTTATTGTTTTTGTAATGTGAAATTTATTGAAAATAATAAGGATTATTTGGTGAGATGAGCAACGCATGCCGTTTGCAGGGAAGCTTTGGGACCAGCCGCTTGCGCTACCGTGCAAGGCATTCATTTAAAATCCCAAGCTTTCCTCTATGCCCCAGTTTCCTACCTCTTCTCATGCCGACGCCGCAGCCAGCCCTGCGTCGCTGGGTCTGTGGCGGCGCTGGTGGCGCAGGCAGTCGCCTTCCCGGCAGGACCGCTTCATCACGCTGGGGCCGCTGTTTGCCGTCATCCTCTTCCTGGCGGCGGTCATTGCAGCCTTCAGCTACCTGCGCTACGAAGAAATAGACCGCGAACAGCAAGCCGTGACCCGCGATGTCGAATACGCCCAGCAGCGCCTGCGCCTGCGCCTGCTGGAGCGGCAGGAGCAGCTGATGCGGATCGGCCGCGATGTATCCAACCAGGAGATCGACGACGAGGAATTCATGGTCCAGGCCGAGGCGCTGGTCAACCAGTACCCTGAACTCATGGCGGTCAGCTGGGTGGACAGCAAGCGGCGCATCAAGGCGTCCTACGTGTCTCCCAGCGCCAATGGCGCCGATCCCCGCGCCGTCGGCGAGCAGCTCAAGGTGGGCGAAACCGACGGCACCTATGACCTGGCCAGGGATTTGCGCCAGCCGGTCTATTCGCGTCCGCTGGTGGTGCAGGACACGCGCCGCTACAACGCGGCCAGCCTGCAGCTGCAGGTGCCGCTGGACGACCAGGGCAAATTCGCCGGCGTCATCATGGGCGAATATTCGGTGGACGGGCTGCTGCGCTTTGGAATTCCGACGGAAATCACCGCCAAATACGCGGTGGCGCTGGTCGATGACAAGGAGCTGGTGCTGGCCGGCATCCTGCCGCCCCCGCGCAAGGGCGCGGCGCGGCTGTTGCCCTGGACCGAGGACGCCGCGAAATACGAAATTCCGGTGTCCCCGGTGGGCAATGGCCTCTTGATACGCGCCGAAGGCTATCGGGCCTCGCAGGGCGTCGTCGGCAGCGGCTTTTTCTGGTTGGTCAGCGCGCTGAGCGCCTTGACGGTCTGGATGCTGCTGGGCAACTGGCGCCATACCCGCCGCCGTGTGCAGGCCCAGGAGGCGCTGCTCAATGAAACCCATTTCCGCCGCGCCATGGAAAACTCGATGCTGACCGGCATGCGCGCGCTGGACCTGCAGGGCCGCATTACCTATGTCAATCCCGCGTTTTGCCAGATGACCGGCCTGAACGAGGACGAGCTGGTCGGCTGCACCCCGCCCTTCCCCCACTGGCCTGAAGGTGAACTTGACATCCTGATGGCCCGGCTCAACGATGAACTGCAAGGCCGCACGCCGCCGGGCGGCTTTGAGGTGCGGGTCAAGCGCAAGAACGGCAACACCTTCGATGCCCGGATGTATGTCTCGCCACTGATTGATCCGCGCGGCCATCAGACCGGCTGGATGACCTCGATGACCGACATTACCGAGCCCAAGCGCATCCGCGAGGAACTCACCGCTTCCTACGAGCGTTTTACCACTGTGCTGGAGGGGCTCGATTCGGCGGTTTCCGTCGCCCCGCTGGGCAGCGAGGAATTGCTGTTCGCCAACAAGCTCTACCGCTCCTGGTTCGGCGGCCAGGTGTCGGGCCATGTGAACCTGGTTTCCCAGGCGGGTGTGCCAATCATT
>JAQGNK010000077.1 GCA_028291905.1 Polaromonas sp. | reverse complement strand
CAGTCGCCGCGAAGCCTGGCTGCTGCTGGCCGCCCTGCTGATGGCCTTGCTGGCGCTGGCCGGCCCGGCGCTGCCGCAAGCGGCCCGCTACCATGATTTTGCCGACCACCGCGCCTGGGGCGCGCTGTTGCATGCGATGGATGTGCTGAGCAACCTGCCTTTCGCCGCCTGGGGCGTGGCCGGCCTGTGGACGCTGGCCGGGGCGCTGCGACGGCGCGCCATCGACGGCGCGAGCGCCGCGCTGGCCGGCGTGTTCTTCGCTGGGCTGCTGCTCACCGCCGGCGTGTCGGCGCGCTACCACTGGCAGCCTGACGATGCCGGCCTGTTCCGGGACCGCGCCGGCATGGTGCTGGCCTTTGCCGGGCTGCTGGGGCTGGCGGCCCTGCAGGGCGCGGGCCGGCGCGCCGGCTTGGGGCTGGCGGTGGCGGTGCTGCTGCTCGGGCCGCTGTCTGTCCGGGCCTGGGCCGCGTCGGGCAACCTGCTGCCGTGGGCGGTGCTGCAGTTCGGCGGCATGGCGCTGATCGTCGGGCTGGCCTGCGTCGCACCGCTCGCCCCGGCCTCGCCCGTGCCGGGCTTGCGCATCCACTGGGCGGGGGTCATCGGCCTGTATGCGCTGGCCAAGCTGCTGGAGCTGGCCGACCACCAGGTTTTTGCGCTGACCGGCCAGCTGGTGTCCGGCCACAGCCTCAAGCATGTGGTGGCAAGTTTTGCGGCCGGGCCGGTGCTGCTGGCGCTTGTCAGTGCAGTGCGAAATGCTGCGCCGGGACAGGCGGAGAATCAAGGCAGAATCCACAGCACCGTTTTCCAAGGCCGCGCTTTGCCAAGCGCTGCTTGGCAAAGCGCGGCCCACCGACAAGACCACCACAGGAGTCAGGCATGAGTGTTGATTTGTCCACCCCGGCGCCAGCCCCGGCCGCGCTGCCCCCGCCGCCTGATGCCGGGCATCCGAACCAGTTCGCGCTCCTGAAGCAGCGCCGCTTCGCGCCTTTCTTCTGGACCCAGTTCTCGGGCGCGGCCAATGACAACCTGTTCAAGTTCGCCTTCACCGTGATGGTGACCTACCAGCTCAGCGTGAGCTGGCTGCCGCCGGCGCTGGCCGGGCTGGCGATTGGCGCGCTGTTCATCCTGCCGTTCCTGCTGTTCTCGGCGACCAGCGGCCAGCTGACCGACAAGTTCGAGAAGACCCGCATCATCCGCTTCGTCAAGAACCTCGAAGTGCTCATCATGCTGATCGCCGCCGCCGGCTTCATAAGCGGCAGCGCCGGCGTGCAGGTGCCGGTGCTCCTGGGCTGCACCTTCCTGATGGGCGTTCACTCGACGCTGTTCGGCCCGGTCAAGTTCGCCTACCTGCCGCAGGCGCTGAGCGAACGCGAGCTGACCGGCGGCAACGGCATGGTCGAGATGGGCACCTTCGTGGCCATCCTGCTGGGCCAGGTGGCCGGCGGCCTGCTGGTGGCTATTCCCGGCGTGGGGCCGCAGTATGTGGCGCTGGCCTGCGTGGCGCTGGCGCTGGCCGGCCGGGCCGTCTCGCAGTTCATTCCCCTGGCGCCGGCCACCGATCCGGGCTTGAAAATCAACTGGAACCCGGTCACCGAGACCTGGCGCAACCTGAAACTCGCCAGCACCAACCTGGTGGTGTTCCGCTCAATGCTGGGCATCAGCTGGATGTGGTTCTTCGGCGCGGTGTTCCTGAGCCAGTTTCCGAGCTTCGCCAAGGAGGTACTGCATGGCGACGAGCATGTCGCGTCGCTGCTGCTGGTGGTGTTCTCGGTCGGCATCGCCACCGGCTCGCTGCTGTGCGAGGTGCTGAGCCGCCGCCATGTCGAGATCGGCCTGGTGCCGCTGGGCGCTATCGGCATGAGCATTTTTGCGATTGACCTGTACTTCGCCTCGCGCGGCCTGTCGGCCTCCAGCCTGATGGGCGTGGGCAGCTTCATGGGGCAGGGCGCGCACTGGCGGGTGATGCTGGACCTCGCCCTGCTCAGCCTGTTCGCAGGCCTCTACAGCGTGCCGATGTATGCGCTGATCCAGCTGCGCAGCCAGCCGACGCACCGCGCCCGCATCATCGCCGCCAACAACATCTTGAACGCGCTGTTCATGATCGTCAGCGCCGTGCTGGCCGGGGCCCTGCTCAAGGCCAACTTCAGCATTCCGCAGATTTTCCTGTTCACCGGGTTGGCCAATGCGGTGGTGGCGGGCTACATCTTCCTTTTGGTGCCCGAATACCTGCTGCGCTTTGTGGCGCTGCTGCTGTCGCGCTGCATCTACCGCTTCAAAGTCACGGGCGACGACAACATTCCGGCGCAGGGCGCGGCCGTGCTGACCTGCAACCATGTCAGCTTCATCGACCCGGTGCTGCTGATGGCGGCCAGCCCGCGTCCGATCTACTTTTTGATGGACCACCGGATCTTCAAGATGCCGGTGCTGGGCTGGCTGTTCCGGCTGGCCAAGGCGATTCCGGTGGCGCCCAGAGCCGAAGACCCCGCCGCCTATGAAGCGGCTTTCGAGGCCGCCGCCAAGGTGCTGCGGGACGGCGACCTGCTGGCGATCTTCCCCGAGGGCGGCATCACCCAGGACGGCGAGCTCAAGCCGTTCAAGGGCGGCATCATGAAGATTCTGGACAACGCCGGCCGCGACGGCCTGCAGGTGCCGGTGATCCCGATGGCGCTGACCAACCTGTGGGGCTCCTTCTTCAGCCGGGTCGAGCTGGTGGGCGGCCAGCGCGTGGCCATGGTGCGGCCTTTCCGGCGCGGCGTGCTGAGCCGTGTCGGGCTGAACGTGGGCGGCGCGATGGCGCCGGCCGAGGTGCAGCCCGATGCGCTGCAGGCGCGGGTGGCTGCTCTGATGAAGGCATGATGAAGACCTGAAGTAGCTTCAGGCGATACCAGGCAGCCATTTTTTCGTCACTGTATCGGTAGCTGCTGGTTTTTGAAGCGGCTTGATGCACATTAGCAGCACCTCATCCATCACTTCAAAGGCCTTTTCATGAACACCAACAACATGCTGATCCAGCGCGATTCCAAACCGTGGCAACTGCAGGTCTGGGCATCCTTCATCATCGCCATCTTTCTCTGCGCCGTCGGGCTGGCCTACCTGCCGGGCAGCGACCTGGACCGCGCCTTCATGGTGATGGGCTACTTTTTCTGCCTGTCGGCGGCCTTCGTGCTGGCCAAGTCGGTGCGCGACCAGGAAAAGACCCAGGCCGAAGGCCGGCAGGCGGACATGCCGATGTTCAAGCTGGTGGTCTGGGGCGGCTTTTTCCTGGCGATGGCGCTGACCGGCTGGGGCCTGTGGCGCATGGATGTCAATGAAACCTACAAGGCCTTCCTGGGCGTGAGCTGGCTCTACCTGATCACCTGCAGCTTCACCCTGGCCAAGACCCTGCGCGACCGCCATGAAGCCGATCTGAACGAAATCCGCCTGGGCCTGCGCAAGCCCCACGGCACGCCGGACGCCGAATAATTTTGTGCCCGCGTCATTCCCGCGAAGGCGGGAATCCAGCAGCTCAAACTTGCAACCCTTCTAGATTCCCGCCTTCGCGGGAATGACGGCGGGCCGGCCCCAAGCGCGCCACAAGCCCCGCCATGACAAAAAAGGAGTCCATCATGAACCATAGATTTGCTGCATATTTGATAGCTGCTTGCGCAGCATTCACCTGCGCTACAGCCTCTTTTGATGCAAAAGCGCAGTCGGAGGCGTCGGCCCTGAGCGCACTGTCGGCCCTGCCGCTGGCTTCGGTCGCCGTGGGCGGCAGCGCGGTCGCCGGCAGCGTGGTCGCGGTGCCGGTGGCGCTGTCCACCGCCGGCGCGGTGCTGGTGGTGAAAACCGTGGAAAGCACGGCGCGCGGCACGGTCTATGTGCTGGAGCGGGCGTCGGACGGCGCTAGTGCCAGCGTCGAGGTGATCGGCCGGGGAATCGGCGCGGCCTCGGCGGGAGTGGGCGCCTCGGTGGTGGTCGGCGTGATCGGCAGCGGGGTGCTGCTGTCGGCCGCCGGCGAGGCGATTGCCTTCATCCCGAATGCGCTGGGCCGCGCCCTGCTGCACAACGAACGCCTGACCTACTGAGCCCGGCTGCCGTCATCATGAATTGCCGTGCATCCTTCCATCGCCTGGTCACCCTGCTGCTGCTGGCGGGCAGCCTGGGCCTGGCGCCCGCCGCCTGGGCCGGCCGTTCCTGCGAGGCCCGCAAGCCCAGCGCCCAATCGGTCGAACGCGGCCTAGCGCTGGCGCAAAAGACGCTGGCCGCGCTCAATGCCAGCGGCGACAAGGTTGTGCTGCTGGCCCGCGCCGGCCAGGATTTGAGCAAATACGGCCTGCGCTATTCGCACCTCGGGCTGGCGTACCAGCTGCCCGACGGCCAGGGCGGCATGACCTGGCGGGTGCTGCACAAGCTCAACGGCTGCGGCACGCCCGACTCGGCCATCTACCGGCAGGGGCTGGGCGAGTTTTTCCTCGATGACCCGTGGCGCTACGAGGCCGCCTGGCTGGCGCCCACGCCCGAGGTGCAGGCGCAGCTGCTGCAGCTGCTGCAGGACACGCCGCGCGCGCTGCGCCTGCACCACAAGCCCTACAGCATCGTGAGCTACGCCTGGGGCCGCAAATACCAGCAGTCCAACCAGTGGGCCATCGAGACCCTGGCCGCCGCCGTGGCCCCTGGCATCACCTCGCGCGAGAAAGCCCAGGCCTGGCTGCAGTTCAAGGGCTACGAGCCGACGACGCTCAAGGTGGGCCCGCTGACCCGGCTGGGCGGGCGGATGACGGCGGCCAACGTGGCATTCGACGACCATCCGAACGACAAGCGCTTTTCCGACCGGATCGAGACGGTGACGGCCGATTCGGTGTTCGACTGGCTGCCGCGCGCGCAGCTCAGCCCGCCGGGCACGGCGCCGACCCGCATCGGACTGTGAAGGCAACTACCGGCATGGGCTTTGATTTTGCTATCGAAAATATAGCTGCACGCGCAGGAAAATGTTACGCAAAAGGCTGATTTGGCTATGAACCATGCAAACAATTCAAGGCAGGGCGAAAGGTGGCTGCGCAGCTTCACCTTCGGCTCCGTCATCCATCACTCAACAAAAAAGGAAATCCCATGAGCAAATCCCTGCGGCTGACTGAAAAATGGATGCAGCGCGGCCTGTGGCTGGTGGCGCTGGTGTTCGCCGGCTTCCTGATCGGCCTGGGCGGCACGCTGGTGGGCGACCTGCCCAAGGTGGAAAAGCAGCTGACGGTCGAGGACTTCATGGACGCCTCGGCCAGCAGCGCGCTGCGCGAGGCGGTCAAGCGGGCCGAGCAGGCCGGCGAGGCAGCCGACACGGCGCTGGAGCAGGCCCAGCTCAAGCACCGCATCGCCCAGACCGACACGGCGGCGGCGCGCGAGACCTTCAGCAACTGGCTGTCCACCCGCCGGGCCACCCAGCTGTCGGAGCAGGACGCCGAGCTGGTGGCCCGCACCCGGGCGCTCGATGGCCTGAAGGACAAGGAGCGCGCCGCTCAGCAGGCGGTGCAGGCCCAGCAACAGGCCGCGCTCGATGCGCGGCAGGCCGGCGAGCGCGAGCGCGCCAGGCTGGCCGAGCTGGAGCAGACGGCGCAAAAACTGCTCGACGCCGAAACCCGCCGGGTCGAGCTGCGCGTCTTTTTGTACCGGCTGGCGCTGACCTTGCCGCTGCTGGTGGTGGCCGGCTGGCTGTTCATGAAAAAGCGCAAGAGCACCTACTGGCCCTTCGTCTGGGGCTTCATCCTGTTCGCCGGCTTTGCCTTCTTCGTCGAACTGGTGCCCTACCTGCCGAGCTACGGCGGCTATGTGCGCTACCTCGTCGGCATCGTGGTCACCGTGCTGGTCGGGCGCCAGGCCATCCTGGCGCTGAACCGCTACCTGGAAAAGCAGAAGCTGGCCGAGCAGCTGCCCGATGCCCAGCGGCGCGAGGAGCTGAGCTACGACACGGCGCTGACGCGGCTGTCCAAGAGCGTGTGCCCCGGCTGCGAGCGGCCGGTGGACCTGAGGAATCCGGAAATCGACTTTTGCCCGCACTGCGGCATTGGCCTGTTCGACCGCTGCCAGGCCTGCACGACCCGCAAGAGCGCCTTTGCCAAGTTCTGCCACGCCTGCGGCACGACGGGTGAGCCGGGCAGGGCGCCAGCGCACTTACCGGATCACCGCGCCCTGCCGTCTTGAAAGCCGGTCGCCCCGGCAAGGCGCGGGGTGGAGCGGGTTCGGCGGGAGTCCACTCGC
>JAQGNK010000038.1 GCA_028291905.1 Polaromonas sp. | reverse complement strand
GACGACATGGGGCCGCTTGAAATCGCGCCCGGCACGCAGTGGGACGACCTGGGCGGTGGCGATGCGATGTTTCCGCTGCCTGCGCTTTATCCGCGCTACGAGGCGCGGCGCCAGCGCAAGCTGCCGGTCATGGGCGATATTTCGGCACGCTCGGCCCTGACAATCCACCGGGGCACCGCCAATGTCTCCAACAAATCGCGGCCGGTGTTCGTGCTGGGCGTCGATGCGCCCGACGGCCGCAACGCTGACAAGCACGATCTGCAGGTCACCGCCGGCTACTACGCCAGCCTGCCCGAAGCAGCGCGGCGGCGCCTGACTTGCCGCGTCGTCGATAGCCTGCAGCCGCTGGTGCAGGCCCATACCATCGAGGGTTTGCTGATGGGCGCGGTCGATTGACGGGGCAGGCGCTTCTTTCGCCCATAAAAAAAGCCAGCGCCTTGTAAAAGGCGCTGGCCGTCTGCCGGACTGACCGGGCTGGCTTTACAGCGTGTCGATGAAGCTGCGCAGCTTGTCGCTGCGGCTTGGGTGCTTGAGCTTCCTCAGCGCCTTGGCTTCGATCTGGCGAATCCGCTCGCGGGTCACGTCGAACTGCTTGCCGACTTCCTCCAGCGTGTGGTCGGTGGACATTTCGATGCCGAAGCGCATGCGCAGCACCTTGGCCTCGCGCGGCGTCAGGCTGTCCAGGATGTCCTTGACCACATCGCGCAGGCCGGCCTGCATCGCCGCCTCCAGTGGCGCGGTGTTAGCGCCGTCCTCGATGAAGTCGCCCAGGTGCGAGTCGTCGTCGTCGCCAATCGGCGTTTCCATCGAGATTGGCTCCTTGGCGATCTTCATGATCTTGCGGATTTTCTCTTCGGGAATCTCCATCTTCTCGGCCAGGATGCTGGCGTCGGGCTCGAAGCCGAACTCCTGCAGATGCTGGCGGCTCAGCCGGTTCATCTTGTTGATGGTCTCGATCATGTGGACCGGGATGCGGATGGTGCGGGCCTGGTCGGCAATTGAGCGGGTGATGGCCTGGCGAATCCACCAGGTCGCGCAGGACGAGAACTTGTAGCCGCGGCGGTATTCGAACTTGTCCACCGCCTTCATCAGGCCGATGTTGCCTTCCTGGATCAAATCAAGGAACTGCAGGCCGCGGTTGGTGTACTTTTTCGCAATCGAAATCACCAGCCGCAGGTTGGCCTCGATCATTTCCTTCTTGGCGTCACGCGAATTGGACTCGCCCTCGTTCATGCGCTTGTTAATGTCCTTGAGGTGCAGCAAAGGCACCACGACGCGCGACTGCAGTTCGCCCAGCTTGGTCTGCAGCTCCTGGATCGGCGGAATGTTGCGCGCCATCACGTTGGACCACGGCTTGCCGGCGGCGACCTGCTTTTCAACCCATTTCAGGTTCAGCAGGTTGGGCGGAAAGTCCTTGATGAAGGTTTCCTGCGGCATGCCGCACTTTTCGACAATGATGCGGCGCAGCTCGCGCTCTTTCTTGCGCACGTCCAGCACCTGGCCGCGCAGCAGGTCGCAGAGCTTTTCAATCGTCTTGGCAGTGAAACGCACCGTCATCAGCTCTTCGCTGAGGGCTTTTTGCGTTTTCATGTAGGTCGGCGTGCCGTAGCCTTCCTTTTCGTAGATCTTCTTGACCTTGTCGGCATACTCGCCAACTTTTTCGAAACGGCTGAGCGCTTCTTTCTTCAGCTCTTCAAGCTTTTTGGTCAGCGCCTTGGAGCCGCCCTTGCCGTCGTCGTCGTCGTCTTCGTCGAACTCGTCGAAATCTTCCTCGGCCACATAGTCATCGGCCTCGTTGGGGTTGGAAAAGCCGTCAACCACGGTGGAGATGACGATCTTGCCCTCGCGGATTTCCTCAGCCAGCCGCATGATCTCGGCAATCGTGGCGGGGCTTTCCGAGATGGCTTCCATCATGCGCATGAGGCCGCCCTCGATGCGCTTGGCGATCTCGATCTCGCCTTCGCGGGTCAACAGCTCGACCGTTCCCATTTCCCGCATGTACATGCGGACCGGGTCGGTGGTGCGGCCGAACTCGCTGTCGACGGTGGACAGCGCGGCTTCGGCTTCTTCCTCGGCTTCTTCCTCGGTCGCGACGGTGGCGCCGGTGTTGTTCAGCAGCAGGGTTTCGGCGTCGGGCGCCTGCTCATAGACGGCCACGCCCATGTCGTTGAGCATGTTGATGACGACTTCGAGCGTTTCGGCGTCGACCAGCTTGTCGGGCAGGTGGTCGGAGATTTCGCCGTGCGTCAGGTAGCCGCGTGTCTTGCCGAGCTTGATCAGGGCTTTCAGGCGCTGGCGGCGCTTGAGGATGTCTTCCTCGGACAGGACGGTTTCGTCCAAGCCGAATTCCTTCATCAGGGCGCGTTCCTTGGCCTTGCTGATCTTCATCCGCAGCGGCTTGACCTTCTCGGTGGTGGCGGTGGCCTCGACCGCTGCCGGCTCTTCGGCAAATTCGGCTTCGATGTCAGACAGGTCCTCGTCGCCGTCCAGCGGGGAATCCTTGGACTTGCTGCGGGCGGGCTTGACGGCGACAGCGGCAACGGGCGCACCTTCGGCTGGAGAGGCCTTGGGCGGGCGGCCGGGTTTCTTTTTGGCAGGCGCGGCGCTTTTCAGCAGGGCATCTGCGGCGGCGAGAAGTTGGGCTTGGGTTGACTTGGGCTGCACGGCAGGGACTTTCTTCAGAGACATATCAGGGTTCGCAGAATTCACTGTCTTTTTGCTCACCGGAACATGTTGGATGCTGGATTTGACAGATATGGCGGGTTTTGCGGATTTTTCAACCTCCATCGCCACCGGCGGCGTGGCTGCCGGGCGCTTGGCTGGAACCTTCGCTGCCGCAGGCCGGGAGTCCGCCTTGGCAGTCGGAGTTGCTTCGGCTGGCGCGGGCTGCTTGGACTTCGCAAAAGACATGAAAGCTCCAGGTGTTGGAAAAGAAAAAGCGGAAAAGCCGGTATCCGGCAACAAGCCGTCAAACAAGCCAGGCATGCATCGGGCGCGAGCCAGGTGCGGATGGCAAAAGATCAAAAAAGCTGGGCGGAGACAATTAAAAACAAAGGCAGTCCATGCAGGTGGACATGGCCGTTTATTTTTGGGCAAGCTGGTTGGGCGAACATTTGGGATGCAGTCCTTGCGGATGGTGGCCGTCTCGTCTGTGAGTTCCCCTGGGGTTCAAGGGGGCCGGTGCCGGAGGTGTTGCTGTCGCGCTTGCCGTTAAAAATCGGATTATACCATCAAAAGCGTAAAAAGTCCCTGTTTTCAAGGCCTTGGGATGGTCATTGATGCGCGGCTGGCTAGGGTTTTTTGCGTTTTCGCCGCTGCTCGGATAGCTCGCGGTACAGCTGCAAGGCTACCGGATCGGTAGCGGCGCGGACGGCCAGGTCGGCCAGTTGCTTGTCTTCCTGCAAATCAACCAACTGGGCCAGGATGCTGCGTATTTCACCCCAGTCCGACTCCACGCCTTCGAGCATCTGCGCCAGCTGGGCCACGGCATGGTGCTCATGCGGATGGCCGCGCAGGCTTTCGCGCAGCGCCGGCCAGGGCTGCGGCCCGTGCTCATGCAGCTGGCTTTCAATCCAGGCGAACAGCGGGCCATGCGGCGCCGGCAGCGCCAGCAGCAGGTGATGCTCTTCGGTGCTGAGCTGGTCCCAGGTCTGCGCCTCGGTCAGCATCAGCCTGAGCACGCGGTCCTGCCGGCTGGCCGGCAGGATATGGCCTGTTGGTCGGCGCGGCGCGCTGCTGGCGGGCTTGGCGCGGCGGCTGAATTTGCCCGGTTTGTCTGACTTTCCGGTGGAAGCGGGGGCTGAGGCTGAATAGGCGGGTTGCGACGCCGCGAAGTAAGGCTCGGACGATGCGTAGTCAGGCTCGTCATGCGAGCCCATCGGCGGATAGTCGCCAAACTCTGGCATGCCGTGGCTGGTTTCCGGAGCCGGATACGTCTCTGGCTGAGCGCCCCTGGCATGCGTGGCTGGCGCGGACGGCGCAGGCGGCGCGCTGTTTCTTTTGGCGTAAGGCTTGCGGTTGCCGGCAGCGGCCTGCCAGAGCTGCAGCAGCTCGCGGCTGTCGATCATCACCTGGTCGGCAATCTCGGCGAGGAGCTGCGGCTTGAGCGCGCCTTCGGGCAGTGCGCTCCACAGCGGCCGGGCATTGCTGGCCATGTGGGCGCGGCCCTCGGCGGTGTCCAGGTCGCAGCCTTCGCCAGCCGCCTCCAGCAAGAAGCGGCTCAGCGGCACGGCTTTGGCGACGCAGGCGGCAAAGCCCTCCTGGCCGTGGGCGCGGATGAAGCTGTCCGGGTCGTGCTCAGCCGGCAGGAACAAGAACTTGACGGTGCGCACGTCGCTGGCAAAGGGCAGGGCGGCGTCCAGCGCCTTGCGCGCCGCGCGCCGGCCGGCGCTGTCGCCGTCAAAGCTGAACACCACCGAGTCGGTGAAGCGAAACAGCTTTTGCACATGCTCGGGCGTGCAGGCGGTGCCCAGCGTCGCGACCGCGTTGGCAAAGCCGAGCTGCGCCAGGGCCACCACGTCCATGTAGCCTTCGGTGACCAGCGCATAGCCGTGCTGGCGCAGGGCATTGCGCGCTTCAAACAGGCCGTACAGCTCGCGGCCCTTGCTGAAGACCGGGGTTTCGGGCGAATTAAGGTATTTGGGCTTGTCGTCGCCCAGCACCCGGCCGCCAAAGCCGATGCATTCGCCCTTGACATTCCGGATCGGGAACATGATGCGGTCGCGGAACCGGTCGTAGCGCTTGGCCTCGCCGGCGGCATTGACATCATCGGCCTCGCCGGTGATGACCAGGCCGCTCTCGACCAGCAGCGGGTCGCCGTAGTCTGGGAACACGCTGGCCAGGCTGCGCCAGCCTTCGGGCGCGTAGCCCAGGCCGAAGGTCTTGGCGATTTCGCCCGACACGCCGCGCCCCTTGAAATACGTGATCGCCCGCTCGGAGCCGCGCAAATGCCGGATGTAGGCCAGGCCGGCTTTTTCCAGCACGCTGGTGAGCGTGGCCTGCTGCTCGCGCACCTGCGCCGCCCTGGCGCGGTCTTGCGGCGAGATGTCGTCTTCGGGCACCTGCAGGCCGTATTGCTGGGCCAGGTCCTTGACAGCCTCGATGAAGGTCATGCCGGCATGGTCCATCAGGAAGCTGATGGAATTGCCGTTCTTGCCGCAGCCGAAGCAGTGGTAGAACTGCTTGGACGGGCTGACGCTGAAGGAGGGCGATTTTTCGCCGTGAAACGGGCACAGGCCCATGAAATTGGCGCCGCCCTTCTTGAGCTGCACATAGCGGCCGACGATATCGACCACGTCGGCGCGGGCTAAAAGCTCCTGGATGAATGATTGGGGAATGGCCATGGATCAGAAAAGTTGGAGGCCAATTTAAGCATAGCCGCCTGTCGAAGCTGTCGGCGCTGTCTGGCGCGGCCGTGGACCGGCTGGCCCGCATAATGACTTCATCTTTTTTTCCGCTTCCCGCGCATCGCCGGGGCCACCTCATGATCCTAGAACCCCAGGCTGCCCATGTGCTGCGCCATCCCGCCGCTTTTGCGCTGCAGATCCTCAAGGGTTTTCGTGCCAACCAGGGTCTGCTGCTGGCCGGCGCCGTGGCCTATTACGCCTTGCTGTCCATCGTTCCGCTGCTCATCCTGATTGCGATTGCCCTGTCGCATGTGATTGACCAGGCCGAGTTGCTGGCCTCCCTGGGCCGCTACATCAGCTGGCTGGCGCCTGGGGAATCAGACGTGATCGTGCATGAGCTGGAAAACTTTCTGGCGCACCGGGAGGTCATGGGCTGGGTCTTGCTGGGCACGATGCTGTTCTTCAGCTCGCTGGCCTTCACCGTGCTTGAAAACGCGATGTCGGTGATCTTTTTGCACCGTGTGGCCATCCGCCGGCGCCATTTCCTGGTCTCGGCCGTGCTGCCTTACTGCTACATCTTCTGCCTGGGCCTGGGTTTTTTGCTGGTGACGCTGGTGGCCGGCAGCTTTCAGGCGCTGGGCGAGAGAAGCATCGATTTCCTGGGCTGGAGCTGGTCGCTCAGCGGCTTTTCGGGTGTGCTGCTGTACCTGCTGGGGCTGACGGGTGAAATCTTCGTGCTGACCTCGGTGTACATGGTGATGCCGGTGGGCAACCTGTCGCTGCGCCATGCGCTGATCGGCGGCGTGGCGGCGGCCCTGCTGTGGGAAATCACGCGCCATGTGCTGCTCTGGTACTTTGCCACGCTGTCGCAGGTGGGCCTGGTCTATGGCTCGCTGACGACGGCCATCGTGGTGCTGCTGAGCCTGGAAATCGCCGCCACGCTGCTGTTGCTGGGCGCGCAGGTGATCTCTGAATACGAGCGTATCGGCACTGTCGGACCCGATGCGCCGGCCCAGCCGCTGCGCACTGACTAGAGGACCTTTTTGCTGGCCTGCCTTGCGGCTGCGGTCTGTCCGAATCACTATGGTTTTAATAGCTGCCTGC
>JAQGNK010000019.1 GCA_028291905.1 Polaromonas sp. | reverse complement strand
GAACCACATGCAGCGCCAGCGCCGTTTGGCCGTCCTGATAGGTTGTGAAATCCTGCGCCATCGCAGTGGGAATGGTCTGGTTGCGCGGAACAATCCGCTCTACCAGCCCCCCCATGGTTTCAATGCCGAGCGAAAGCGGAATGACATCGAGCAGCAATAAATCAGCACCTGTGTTATTGCCTGCCAGCTGGTTCGCAGAGATGGCCGCGCCAAGGGCCACGACTTCATCAGGGTTCAGGTTGGTCAGGGGATCGCGGCCGAAGAAGCTGGCAACAGCCTTGCGCACCTGGGGCATTCGCGTTGAGCCGCCCACCAGTACCACGCCCTCGATCTCATCCTTGGTGAGAGTGGCATCGCGCAGGGCCTTGCGCACGGCAGTCATGGTGCGCTGCGTCAGGTGGGCACAGGCTGTCTCAAAATCATCAGCCTTCATTTCAAAATTAATGGAAGCCTTGCTCAGCTGCACTTTGAAGGGCACGAAAGCCGCCGTGGACAACGCCTCCTTGCAGGCACGCGCTGTTTTTTGCAGTGCGGCCTTGTCCGAGGCGCTCAGGGTTTCTGCCGCCAGGCCGGCCTTGAGCAGCGTCCATTCCACCAGCGCACGGTCGTAGTCATCGCCGCCAAGGGCAGAATCGCCGCCGGTTGACACCACCTCGAACACGCCCTGCGTCAGGCGAAGGATGGAAATGTCGAAGGTTCCGCCTCCCAGGTCATACACGGCATAAATGCCCTCGCTGGCATTGTCCAGGCCATAGGCAATCGCAGCGGCTGTCGGTTCGTTGATAAGGCGCAACACGTTCAACCGTGCCAATTGCGCGGCATCCTTGGTAGCCTGGCGCTGGGCCTCATCGAAGTAGGCGGGCACGGTGATCACCGCGCCATAGATCTCGTCATCAAAGGTATCTTCGGCGCGCTGGCGCAGCAAGGCCAGGATTTCGGCGCTGACTTCAACCGGGCTTCTCTCGCCAGCCACCGTCTCTAGCGTCACCATGCCGGGCTTGTCGATGAAACGGTAAGGCATCTGGGCACGGTTGCCGATGTCCTCAATGCCGCGCCCCATCAGGCGTTTGGCTGAAGAAATCGTGTTGCACGGGTCTTCAATCTGCACCGCCAGCGCCTCGTAGCCAATCTGCGTGCGCCCTCCTTCCAGATAGCGCACCACACTGGGCAGCAAGACGCGCCCCTGCGCATCAGGCAGGCATTCCGACATGCCGTTGCGCACGCTGGCAACCAGAGAATGGGTGGTGCCCAGGTCTATGCCGATCGCAATGCGCCGCTGGTGCGGGTCGGGCGTCTGGCCGGGTTCGGATAACTGAAGGAGTGCCATGGCGCTGTTCTTTATTGGATTTTTTAAATAATTATTGTCCCAGCAGGTCGATGCGGTCATCCACCTCGCGGGCAAAGCGTTCGATAAACATCAGACTTCTGACCTGCTCGGCTGCTGCCTTGAAGTCATGGTCCGCATCCAGAAGCCGCTCTATTTTTAATAGCTGGCTGCGCTGGAGTGTATTGGCCTGGAGGGCTATTTTATCCAAATCCTCGACCGTCTTGGCCTCTTCCAGGGCTTCGCGCCACTCCATCTGCTGCACCAGGAAAGCTGTCGGCATGGCGGTATTGTTTTCGGCATTGATGGGCGCGCCGTGAAGCTCGCACAGGTAGCTGGCCCGGTTCAACGGATTCTTCAGCCGCTGGTAAGCCTCGTTGATGCGAACCGACCATTGCATTGCCAGGCGCTGGGCGGCCGCGCCCTGGACGGCGAACTTGTCAGGGTGCGCTTCGCGCTGCAATTCCTTCCAGCGCGCATCAAGCTGTGCCCGGTCCTGCAAAAACTGCACGGGAACGCCAAAAAGTTCGAAATCGTTGGATTGAAGATTCATGGGAATAAAAAAACCGCCAGCACAGTCAGTGAAGGCGGCATTGAAAATATCGCGCAATGTTGTTTTGCGCGCTGGGCCAGGAAACGTCGCCTGAGTTAGGCGATCAAACCCTGAAACTCTCGCCGCAGCCGCAGCGGTCGCGTTCATTGGGATTGATGAACTTGAAGCCTTCGTTCAAGCCTTCACGTACAAAGTCCAGTTGGGTGCCGTCAATGTAGGCCATGCTCTTGGGATCAACCAGCACCTTTACGCCGTTGTCTTCAAACACCACATCCTCGGGCGCGATCTCGTCTGCATATTCCAGCTTGTAGGCCAGTCCGGAGCAACCGGTGGTCTTGACACCCAAACGCACGCCGACGCCCTTGCCGCGCCGGGTCATGTAGCGGGTCACGTGGCGCGCGGCGGCGTCGGTCAGGGTAACGGACATATCAATCGCTCGCAATTCAACAGGTTGATCAGTGCGCCGCTTCGGCCGGCATGTGCTTTTGCTTGTAGTCGTTCACAGCAGCCTTGATGGCGTCTTCAGCCAGAATGGAGCAGTGAATCTTGACCGGCGGCAGTGCCAGTTCTTCAGCAATCGCGCTGTTCTTGATGCCTGCAGCCTGGTCCAGCGTCTTGCCCTTGACCCATTCCGTCACCAGCGAACTGGAGGCTATTGCCGATCCGCAGCCGTAAGTCTTGAAACGCGCATCCTCGATCACACCGGTGAGCGGGTTGACCTTGATCTGCAGCTTCATCACATCGCCACAGGCTGGTGCGCCGACCATGCCGGTGCCTACCGATTCATCGCCCTTTTCAAAAGAGCCGACGTTGCGGGGATTCTCATAGTGGTCTACCACTTTCTCACTGTATGCCATGATTAACTCCTGAATTCTGGTTATATGAAAAATGGCTCATCACAAGCCGCCCTGATGAGGGAATTTCAATGCGCTGCCCACTGGATGGTGGACAAGTCGATGCCATCCTTGAACATCTCCCACAGCGGCGACAACTCGCGCAGTTTGGCCACGTTTTCCTTGATGGTGGCGACTGCGTAGTCGATTTCTTCCTCAGTGGTCCAGCGCCCAATCGTCATGCGCAGGCTGCTGTGCGCCAGCTCGTCGCTGCGGCCCAGGGCGCGCAGCACATAGCTGGGCTCCAGGCTGGCTGAGGTACAGGCCGAACCGCTGGAAACCGCCAGCCCCTTGATGCCCATGATCAAGGACTCGCCTTCGACGTAATTGAAGCTCATGTTCAGATTGTGCGGAACGCGCTTTTCCGCATGGCCGTTCAGAAAGACTTCCTCGACATCTTTCAGGCCATTCAGCATGCGTTCATGCAAGGCCTGGATGCGCTTGTTCTCTTCATGCATCTCGGCCTTGGCAATGCGATAAGCCTCGCCCATGCCGGCGATCTGGTGCGTCGGCAAGGTGCCCGAACGCATGCCGCGCTCATGGCCGCCGCCATGCATCTGCGCCTCAAGCCGCACGCGTGGCTTGCGCCGCACATACAGGGCGCCGATGCCCTTGGGGCCATACGTCTTGTGGGACGTCAGGCTCATCAGGTCAACCGGCAGGGTTTGCAGGTCAATATCCACCCGCCCAGTGGCCTGGGCCGCGTCGGAATGGAAAATGATGCCCTTCTCGCGGCACAGCGCGCCAATGGCCGCGATGTCCTGGATCACACCGATTTCATTGTTGACAAACATGACGCTGACCACAATGGTGTCAGGCCGCATGGCCGCCTTGAGCACGTCCAGGTCAATCAGACCGTCGGTCTGAACGTCAAGGTAAGTCACCTCGAAACCCTGTCGCTCCAGTTCGCGGCAGGTATCTAACACCGCCTTGTGCTCGGTCTTGACCGTGATCAGGTGCTTGCCCTTGGTCTTGTAGAAATGCGCGGCGCCCTTGAGCGCCAGGTTGTTGGATTCGGTCGCGCCGCTGGTCCAGACAATCTCGCGCGGATCGGCGCCAATCAGCGCGGCCACCTGCTCGCGGGCTTTTTCGACAGCCGCCTCGGCTTCCCAACCCCAGGCATGGCTACGCGATGCGGGGTTGCCGAAGTGCTCGCGCAACCACGGAATCATGACGTTAACCACCCGCGGGTCGCAGGGATTGGTGGCGCTGTAGTCCATGTAGATTGGGAAGTGTGGGGTTTCCATGTGGCTGGCTCTTTACTTCTTGGCTGGCTGGCAGCTTAAAACAATGATGACTCTTCAATGCTTTCCGGATCCCAATCAGGATTTGGAAAAAGCATTGCCGAGGGCAAAGACGGAATTGGGTGCATTCACACGCATCGGTTTGACGACAGGCGAGGCGAAGATTGCTTTTTTCACTTGCGGCGTGCTCTCGATCACCACACCCTTGGCCAACTGGTCGTCCACCAGCTTTTGCAGGCTGACCGAATCCAGGAACTCGACCATCCGGCTGTTCAGCGATGTCCAGAGGTCATGCGTCATGCAGCGGCTGCCATCATTCAGGCAGTTTTCCTTGCCGCCGCATTGCGTGGCATCAATCGGCTCATCGACCGAAACAATAATATCGGCAACGGTGATCTCGGACGCCTTGCGGCCCAGGGTATAGCCGCCGCCAGGGCCGCGGGTGGACTCCACCAGTTCATGGCGGCGCAGCTTGCCGAACAACTGCTCAAGGTAGGACAGGGAAATCTGCTGGCGCTGGCTGATCGCTGCCAGGGTTACCGGGCCATTGTTCTGGCGCAGCCCTAGATCAATCATCGCGGTGACCGCAAAACGGCCTTTGGTCGTGAGACGCATAACAAGCTCCTAAAGTGTGCTTGACTTTCGTTTTAACCCTGAGCGCTTGTGGCTCCCAGGGAGCTTCTCCTCTGTTTCCACGCCAACTCAATGGCTGTTAGTGGGAACGCTTTTTATTGTTGTCAGGTTGTTGACTAATTTCGTCAAGTATAACATGCACGGGTATTTTTTGCCCGGTGGCTCTTGAGAAGCTACGGGATTACCCGAACCATTTTCAGCGCGAGCACACGTCAGGCAATCAGCTGCCCACCATCAGCCAGCCGATGAGATAGGAATCACGTTGTCGGTTCCCGGGGCACCAAAAGCCTGCTCTTTCAGCAGATGCAACTGGTCGCGCACCCGGGCGGCTTTTTCGAATTCCAGGTTCTTGGCATGCTCGACCATCTGCTTTTCGAGCCGCTTGATTTCCCTGGCCACGTCTTTTTCGCTCATGTCCTCGACCAGCGCTTTTTGCAGCTCCAGCTTTTGCGTTTCCTTGCCGGATTTTTCGCTGTACACGCCGTCAATCAAATCCTTGATGCGCTTGACCACGCTGCGCGGCGTGATGCCATGCTCAAGATTGAAGGCCAGCTGCTTGTTGCGCCGGCGCTCGGTCTCGCCCATGGCCATCTTCATCGAATCGGTCACCCGGTCGGCATAAAGAATGGCACGGCCATTGAGGTTGCGGGCGGCGCGGCCAATCGTCTGGATCAGGCTTCGCTCGGAGCGCAAAAAGCCTTCCTTGTCCGCGTCCAGGATGGCCACCAGCGAGACCTCGGGAATGTCCAGCCCCTCGCGCAGCAGGTTGATGCCGACCAGCACATCGAAAGCGCCCAGCCGCAGGTCGCGCAGGATTTCCACCCGCTCGACGGTTTCGACATCGCTGTGCAGGTAGCGCACCTTCACACCGTTTTCCGTCAAATAGTCGGTCAGCTGCTCGGCCATGCGCTTGGTCAGCGTGGTGATCAAGACCCGCTCGTTGATCTCGACGCGAATCCTTATTTCCTGCAGCACGTCATCGACCTGATGCATGGCGGGCCGCACTTCCACCTGCGGATCGACCAGCCCGGTCGGCCGCACCAGTTGCTCGACCACCTGGCCGGCATGCTCGTTTTCATAGGCCGCCGGCGTGGCCGAGACAAAAATCGCCTGCCGGACCTTAGACTCGAACTCCTCGAACTTCAGCGGCCGGTTGTCCAGCGCGCTGGGCAGCCGAAAGCCATATTCGACCAGTGTGGTCTTGCGTGCCCGGTCGCCGTTGTACATCGCATTGAGCTGGCCGATCATGACGTGGCTCTCATCGAGGAACATCACCGAATCCTTCGGCAGGTAGTCGCACAGCGTTGAGGGCGCCGAGCCCGGCGGCGAGCCGCTCAGGTGGCGGGTGTAGTTCTCGATGCCCTTGCAGTGGCCGATCTCGCCGAGCATCTCCAGGTCGAACCGGGTGCGCTGCTCGATGCGCTGGGCCTCGACCAGCTTTCCGTCCGCGATGAACTGGGCGACGCGCTCGACCAGTTCGAGCTTGATGGTTTCCACCGCCGTCATCACCTTGTCGCGCGGCGTGACGTAGTGGCTTTTCGGATAGACCACGAAGCGCGGAATCTTCTGCCGGATACGGCCGGTCAGCGGGTCGAACAGCTGCAGCGACTCGATCTCGTCGTCGAACAGCTCGATGCGAATCGCCAGCTCCGAATGCTCGGCCGGGAAGATGTCGATTACGTCGCCGCGCACACGAAACGTGCCGCGGGCGAAATCAGCTTCATTGCGGCTGTACTGCATGCGGATCAGCCGGGCAATCACGTCGCGCTGGCCCATCTTGTCGCCAATGCGGGCGATGAAACGCATCTGGGTGTAGTCCTCGGGCGCGCCGATGCCATAGATCGCGCTGACCGTGGCCACAATGATGGTGTCGCGCCGCTCCAGCACGCTTTTGGTGGCCGACAGCCGCATCTGCTCGATGTGCTCGTTGATGGCCGAGTCCTTTTCGATGAACAGGTCGCGCTGCGGCACATAGGCTTCGGGCTGGTAGTAGTCGTAATAGCTGACGAAATACTCGACCGCGTTTTTCGGGAAGAACTCACGGAATTCGCTGTACAGCTGGGCCGCCAGCGTCTTGTTCGGCGCAAACACAATCGCCGGGCGGCCCAGCCGGGCAATCACGTTGGCCATGGTGAAGGTCTTGCCCGAGCCGGTCACGCCCAGCAGAGTCTGGAACACTTCGCCGTCATTGATGCCCTCGACCAGCTTGTCGATGGCCTGCGGCTGGTCGCCCGCCGGCAGGTAGGGCTGGAACAGCTCAAAGGGTGAACCGGGAAAGCGGATGAACTGGCCCACGCCGGTTGAATCCGTTGCTTCGGGAATGACTTGCAATGTTTCTGGCATAAAACCTCGATTAAAGCCCCGTTAAAATTCGGAGCAACTGAACACCTTACGACATTCGGGCAGAAATTGGAAATGCAATCCCCTGCCCGGCTGAACCCTGTTTTTACCGGCACTTCAACCGGTGCTAGCCGCCTCATTCAGGCACATTTTTCACTTCTGAGGATATTCCATGTCTTTGTTTACCGCCGTCGAAATGGCCCCGCGCGACCCGATCCTGGGCCTGAACGAGCAATTTGCCGCCGACACCAATCCGGCCAAAGTCAACCTGGGCGTGGGCGTGTACTACGACGACAACGGCAAGCTGCCGCTGCTCGAATGCGTGCAGGCCGCTGAAAAACAGATGATGGAAGCCCCGAAGGCGCGCGGCTACCTGCCGATTGACGGCATTGCAGCCTACGACGCGGCTGTCAAGGGCCTGGTTTTCGGCGCGGGCAGCGAGCCGGTCACCTCCGGCCGCGTGGCCACGGTGCAGTGCATCGGCGGCACCGGAGGCCTGAAAGTGGGCGCCGATTTCCTCAAGCGCCTGAACCCCGATGCCAAGGTGCTGATCAGCGACCCGAGCTGGGAAAACCACCGTGCCCTGTTCACCAACGCCGGCTTCGTGGTCGAAAGCTACCCTTACTATGACGCCGCCACGCGCGGCATCAACTTCGCGGGCATGCTGGCAGCGCTCAATGCCGCACCCGCCGGCACCATCGTCGTGCTGCATGCCTGCTGCCACAACCCGACCGGCTACGACATCACCGGCGAGCAGTGGGACCAGGTGGTGGCCGCCGTCAAGGGCAACAACCTGGTGGCTTTCCTCGACATGGCCTACCAGGGCTTTGGCTACGGCCTGGCTGAAGACGGCGCTGCCGTGGCCAAGTTCACCGACGCCGGCCTGAGCTTTTTTGTTTCCACTTCGTTCTCCAAGAGCTTCAGCCTGTACGGCGAGCGCGTCGGGGGCTTAAGCGTGCTGTGCAGCGACAAGGAAGAAGCCGGCCGCGTGCTGAGCCAGCTCAAGATCGTCATCCGCACCAACTACAGCAACCCGCCGATCCATGGCGGCACGGTGGTGGCGATGGTGCTGAACACGCCCGAGCTGCGCGCCCTGTGGGAAAAGGAACTCGGCGAGATGCGCATGCGCATCAAGGCGATGCGCCAGAAGCTGGTCGATGGCCTGAAGGCCGCCGGCGTGCAGGAGGACATGGGCTTCATCACCACCCAGATCGGCATGTTCAGCTATTCGGGCCTCTCCAAGGACCAGATGGTTCGCCTGCGCAGCGAGTTCGGCGTCTATGGCACCGACACCGGCCGCATGTGCGTGGCCGCGCTGAACAGCAAGAACATCGACTATGTCTGCGCCTCGATTGCCAAGGTGATCTGAAACGGACTTTAGCGCTGGCGGGCCAGCCGGGCGATAAGCGCCAGCGCCAGCAACCCGATCACGGCAAAGCAGACAAAGGACCAGTTGGCTATCGAGC
>JAQGNK010000009.1 GCA_028291905.1 Polaromonas sp. | reverse complement strand
CGTTGACGCGCTTGGCTTCCTCGGCAAACCATTCGACAAAGCTGGCGCCGTAGGCGACTTCGCCCTTGGCCTCGGCAAACGGCTTGCCCTGCTCGGCGGTCATGATGCGCGCCAGGTCTTCCTGGTTCGCCATCAAGAGCTGGTACCACTTCAGGAGGATGGCGTGGCGCTCCTTGCCGGTCTTGCCGCGCCAAGCGGGCAGGGCGGCGTTGGCGGCGGCAATCGCGTCCTCGGCATCCTGCGGGCTCAGGTTGGCCACGTCGGCCAGCTTGGTGCCGCTGGACGGGTCGGTGACCTCGAAACGCGAGGCGCCAGCCAGCCACTGGCCGTTGATGAGCGAATCGGTCTTGAGCAGGCTGGGGTCGTTCAGCAGAGAAAGGGGGGATGTTTTCATGTCCATGGTGTGTTCTTTCTGAAAAGCTGGCCGCCGCAAGAGGGGCAGCCGAAGCGGTTAAAAGTCAGCCTGAAAGCATAGAGCCAGGCGTGAAGGCAGGCTGTCAGGAATCTTCCAGAGCAAAATCCTGCTGGCTTTGAAACGTGAATAGTCTGATTGCTACTGAATTAATAGCTGACTGCGCAGTAGCGGTCTGCGCAAGCGGCCTTTTTCATGCTAAAAATTGTTTGCTGGCCAACACAAGCGCGCGCTAGCGGTACTGCACGCCGGGCAGCACGCAGAGCATTTCAAACAGCAGGTTGGCGCCCAGCAGGGCAGTGTTGCCCGACAGGTCGTAGGGCGGCGAGACCTCCACCAGGTCGGCGCCCACGAGGTTGAGCCCCCGGCAGCCGCGAATGATCTCCAGCCCCTGCGGCACGGTGAGGCCGCCGATTTCTGGCGTGCCGGTGCCGCCGGCGTAGGCCGGGTCGATGCCGTCGATGTCAAAGCTCAGGTAGCAGGGCGCATCGCCAATCGATTCGCGCACCCGCGCCATCAGCGGCGCCAGCGACTGGTACCAGACCTCGTGGGCCTGCACCACGGTAAAGCCCTGCTGGCGCGGCCAGTCAAAGTCGTCGGCGCTGTAGCCGGTGCCGCGCAGGCCGATCTGCCAGACCTTGCTGCCTTGCAGCAGGCCTTCCTCGACCGCCCGCCGAAAAGGCGTGCCGTGGGCGAGGCGCTCGCCGAACATGTCGTCGTTCACATCGGCATGGGCATCGACATGCACCAGCGCCACCGGGCCGTGCCGGCGGGCCAGGGCGCGCAGGATCGGCAGCACGATGGTATGGTCGCCGCCCAGCGTCAGCGGGATGCAGCCGGTGTCGATGATCGGCTGGTAGTGCTTTTCAATGATCTCGACCGACTTTTGCAGGTTGTAGGTGTTGATCGCCACGTCGCCCAGGTCGGCGACCTGCAGCGCATCGAAAGGCGCGGCGCCGGTCGCCATGTTGTAGGGCCGGATCAGGCTCGATTCGGCGCGGATTTGCCGGGGGCCGAAGCGGGCGCCGGAGCGGTGGCTGGTGCCGATGTCCAGCGGCACGCCGATGAAGCCGGCGTTCAGGCCGGCGGCCTCGCTTTGCATCGGCAGGCGCATCATGCTGGCCCAGCCGCCGAAGCGCGGCATGGTGTTGCCGCCCAGGGGTTGGTTGAAGGTGGTTGTCAAAGCTGCTGGTCCTTTGAAATTGAGCGGCCGGCTATTTTTTCACCCGCCCGCGCAGCCATTCGAGCGTCATCATCAGGCAGGCGGTGAACAGGATGAGCAAGGTCGCCACGGCCGCGATGGTCGGGGAAATATTCTCGCGGATGCCGGTAAACATCTGTCGCGGCAGGGTCGCCTGGGTCGGGCCGGCCAGGAACAGGGTGACCACCACCTCGTCGAAAGACGTGGCAAAGGCAAACAGCGCGCCGGAGATCACGCCGGGGGCAATCACCGGCAAGGTGATGCGAAAGAAGGTCTGCAGCGGGCCGGCGCCCAGGCTCAGGCTGGCCTTGACCAGGTTCTGGTTGAAGCCTTGCAGCGTTGCCATCACCGTGGTGACGACAAACGGCGCGCCCAGCGCGGCATGCACCAGCACCAGCCCGGTGTAGGAATCCGACAGGCCGATGCGGGCAAAGAACAAGTAGGTGCTGACGCCCACGACGACGATGGGCACCACCATCGGGGCGATCAGCAGGCTGGTCAGCAGGCCTTTGCCGAAGAACTGCACCCGCGCCAGCCCGACCGCCGCCATCGTGCCCAGCGCCGTGGCGATGAGTGTGGCCAGCGGCGCCACGATGAAGCTGTTGCGGGTGGCCCGCGCCCAGTCCTCGGAGGCGAACATTTCCCGATACCAGCGCAGCGACCAGCCCGGAATAGGGTACGACAGGAAGGACGAGTTGCTGAACGACAGCGGAATGATGACCAGGATCGGCAGCAGCAAAAACAGCAGCACCGCGCCGCAGAAGACGCGCAGCCCGTACCAGCCGAGCTTGTCGGCCGCCGTGTAGTAGGCAGGAAAGGTGGAGGGTTTCATGTGTTGTTCAGCCCAGGCTCAGTTCGGCTTTGGCGAACCGGCGGTACACCGCGTACAGGATCAGGGTGGCCGTCAGCAGCACCGAGCCCAGCGCGCAGGCCATGCCCCAGTTGACATCGACATTGGTGTACTGCGCCACGTAGTAGCTCAGCATCTGGTCGGCCGCGCCGCCCAGCAGGGCCGGGGTGACGTAGTAGCCAATCGAGGTGATGAACACCAGGAGCCCGCCGGCGGCCACGCCCGGATAGGTTTGCGGCACATAGACCCGGAAGAACGCTGCCAGCGGCGGGCTGCCCAGCGACACGGCGGCCCGCACGAAATTGCCGGGCACCGACTTCATCACGCTGTAGAGCGGCAGGATCATGAAGGGCAGCAGGATGTGCACCATGGCGATGATGACGCCCAGCCGGTTGAACAGCAGCGGCACCGGCTCGCCCGTCAGGCCGGTGAACATCAGGAATCGGTTGACCAGCCCGTTGCTCTGCAGCAGCACGATCCAGGCGGCGATGCGCACCAGCACCGAGGTCCAGAACGGCAGCAGCACCAGGATCATCATCAGGTTGGCGCGGCGCTCGTTTAGCGTCGAGAGCCAGTAGGCCAGCGGATAGCCCAGCGCGATGCACAGCAGCGTGACGATGGCGCTGATGGAAAAGGTGCGCAGCAGGATGTCGCTGAAGGCGGCTTCGCCGACGCCGACGCGCTCGATATCGCCTTTGGCATCGCGCTTCAGATCGACGGCGGTCAGCAGGTAGTCGGGCGTCCAGCGCGAGCTGTTCTTGGCAATCGCCCACCAGTAGGGCAGCTCGGCCCAGCGTGGGTCGTGCGCCACGAGTTTTTCCCTGGCCTCGGCTGGAGTCAAATTAGTGCCCAGCGGCAGGGCGCGGTAGGTGCTCATGATGAGCGAGCGGGCGCCGCTGACATCGGTGTTCAGCCGGCGCGCCAGCACGCCGGCCTGGGCGGTCTCCGGGATCGCCCCCAGGTCGGCCAGCAGCCCGGCGTAGGCCGCGTCGGGCGGCGCCGCCTTGCGGTCCCAGCCGGCCAGCGCGGCGCCGGTCTTGCCCAGGGTGCCGGCGACCTCCGGGTTTTCGACCGCCCGGACCAGCAGCGCGCCCAGCGGCACCAAAAAGGTGACCGCCAGGAAAATCAGCAGCGGCAGGGTCAGGGCAATCGCCCGCAGGCGCTTGCGGCGCTCCACCCGGCGCAGCTGAAGCGCCAGGGCCGGCCCGGTCGGGCTTTTAGCCGGCGCGGCTGGCATCAGGGGAAGGGTTGCCGTTGCATCCATGGGGTTGCCCTTTTTTTACGCGCTGACTGCGCTTACTGCGCTGCCCAGGCGGCGAAGCGTTTTTCCAGCGCCTCGCCCTGGTCGGCCCAGAACGAGATGTTGAACTGCAGCGCGTCCTTGCTGTTGGCCGGC
>JAQGNK010000005.1 GCA_028291905.1 Polaromonas sp. | reverse complement strand
GATGTCATGCACTTCGGCCCGGGCGGCGGACTGCTCGCGGCGCAGGCCGGTCAGCCAGCCCTTTTTGCCGGCCAGGGCGCGCTCCAGCGGCTCCATCTTGCGGATGTGGCAGCACTGCTTGCGCAGGCCCAGGCTCTTGTACATCGCGTCCAGGCCGTTGGCCTCCACGAAGGCCGAGGCGGTGTCGGCGTCGGGGCGATAGACCTCGACCCTGACCGGGTAGCGTGCCTCGATGCGGTCGATCAGCGCCACGGTTTCGGCATGCAGCATGCCGGTGTCGAGCACGAAGATGCTGGCGGCGGGGCTGGCATCCGTGCTGGCGAAAAGGCCTGCTTCCTGCATCAGGTGGGTGACCACCATGTCTTCAGCGCCCAGGCTGGAGGCCTGGGTCAGGGGCGAATACTGCGCCGCTGCAGATTTCAGCAGCGTCAGGCTGTGCGCTAGCTTTTGCGAAAAATCCGGCGACGGCCGGGCATAGAGGGAAATGGCACCCATGGTGGTTCTCCTTTCAGGCGCTGGCGTGGGTCGCGGCCTGGGTGACGAAATGCGGCAGCACATCGACCGCGTCGCCCTGGTACTTGCCGACGCCATAGCCGGGATAGGCCGCCAGCACGCGCTCGGCCACGTCCAGCGGCTGGTCGGCGCGCAGCACGGCCACGTCAAAGCCGCTGCGCTCCATCTGCGCCAGCTGGTCCACCAGCACGTCGCCGGTTGCGCGGATTTCGCCCTTGAAGCCGAGGCGGCGGCGCAGCAGGAAAGCCTGGCTGAAGGCCCGGCCGTCGCTGAACTTCGGAAAGCTCAGGTCGATGCGGCCCACGCCTGCCAGGTCAAGGCTCAGCGGATCGGCATCATTCGCCAGTTCAATGACATTTTGGCCTGTAGCGCAGGTACTGTTTGCGCCAGTAGCTATTAATTTCATAGTGATTCTCTGTTTTAGTAGTCAACGGCAAGGCGCTTCAGGCGGCGCTGGCCTCGGCCTGCCCGGTGCGCGTGGCGCTGAAGCGGGCGCCGTTGGCCGCCAGCTTGAACGGGTCGGCGCCGACGCGGCGCAGCGTGGCGATGAAGGTCTCGCGGCCTTCGCGCTGGCGGCGGTAGGTGTCCAGCACGGCCTCGATCACCTCGGGCACTTCGGCCGCCGAGAACGACGGGCCGACCGCCTTGCCCGGCACGGCCGGGCCCGACAGCAGCGAGCCGTCGGAGCCGCAGAGCGATACCTGGTACCACTCCTTGCCGTCCTTGTCCACGCCGAGGATGCCGATGTGGCCGCTGTGATGGTGGCCGCAGGAGTTGATGCAGCCGCTGATGTGCAGGTCGATCTCGCCCAGGTCGTGGAGTTCGTCCAGGTCCTGGTAGCGCTCGGTGATGGCCTCGGCAATCGGAATCGAGCGGGCATTGGCCAGCGAGCAGAAATCGCCGCCGGGGCAGGCAATCATGTCGCTCAGCAGGTGGATGTTGGCCTTGGCAAAGCCGGCCTCGCGGGCGGCGCGCCACAGGGCAGGCAGCTGGTCGGCGCGCACCCAGGGCAGCAGCAGGTTTTGCTCGTGGGTAACACGCACTTCGCCGGCACTGAAACGCTCGGCCATGTCGGCAGCCAGGACCAGCTGGTCGGCGGTGGCATCGCCCGGCGCCTGACCCAGGCGCTTGAACGACAGGGTGACGGCACGCAGGTCGGGGTTCTGGTGCGGGGCGACGTTTTGCTGCAGCCAGCGGCTGTACTGCTTGGCTTCCTCGTCGGTGAGCGCCAGCGCCGTGCTGCCGGCGCCATCAGCGGCAGCGCTGCTGAGCACCGGCGGCACGAAGCAGCTGGCGACGCGGTCGTATTCGGCCTGGGTGATAGTGTGCGGGCCGCCGTCGTGGTCCATGATCTGGCGGTATTCGGCTTCCACGTCGTCGATGTATTTCTGTCCCTCGGCCTTGACCAGGATCTTGATGCGGGCCTTGTAGATGTTGTCGCGCCGGCCGTAGCGGTTATAGACCCGCACGATGGCTTCAAGATAGTTCATGATCTGGTGCCATGGCAGGAATTCGCGGATCACCGTGCCGATGACCGGCGTGCGGCCCATGCCGCCGCCGACCAGCACCTTGAAGCCCAGCTCGCCGGCGTCATTGCGCAGCAACTGCAGGCCCACGTCGTGCCAGCCGATGGCGGCGCGGTCTTCTCTAGCGCCGCTGATGGCGATCTTGAACTTGCGCGGCAAGAATGAGAACTCCGGGTGCAGCGTGCTCCACTGGCGCATGATTTCACCGAACGGGCGCGGATCGGCGATCTCGTCAATGGCGATGCCGGCCAGCGCGTCGCTGGTGATGTTGCGGATGCAGTTGCCGCTGGTCTGGATGCCGTGCATATCGACGCTGGCGAGCAGATCCATCACGTCGGCTGACTTGTCCAAAGGAATCCAGTTGTACTGCACGTTCTGGCGGGTTGTGAAGTGGGCATAGCCCTTGGTCAGCTTGCTGTGTACCGACTGGCCATTTTTCAGCGGAACCGCGCCCAGCTTGTCCTGGGTGGCCTGCGCCTGTTCAAGCAAGGCGGGCTGGGGCTGGTCGTAGTCGCGGGCGATGGCGGCCAGCACCCGCAGCTGGGCGCTGGAGAGTTCGCCGTAAGGCACGGCGACCCGCAGCATCGGCGCGTAGCGCTGCACATACC
>JAQGNK010000578.1 GCA_028291905.1 Polaromonas sp. | reverse complement strand
CCAGGCGCGTCGGCAGGCGCTGCAGGCTGCGGTGAATGACCCAGAACAGTACGGCGGTGGCGGCAGGTATCGGCAGCAGCAGCACGATGTTCGGAAAGGTGAACCACTTGTCGAAGATCAGCTGGCTGACCAGCGGCGTGGCGACCGAAATCGCCGCCACGCCGGCTACGGTCAGCAGCAGGCTGCCGCGCGCCCAGCGCACCGCCTGCAGCTGCAGCGGCCCGTCGGTCTTGATGATGAGCCAGCCGGCGCCCAGCAGGCAGTAGGCCGACACCAGCGCCAGGCCGATCAACGCGTTGAAGGCCACGACCCAGGCGGTCGACGCAAAGCCGGTGATCAGCGAGCCCAGCATGTAGCCCTGGCTCCAGCCGGCCATCAGCGAGCCAACATAAAACGCCCGGTTCCACAGCGGCTTGTGCGCGGCCCGCGCCTTGACCCGGAAGTCGAAGGCCACGCCGCGCAGCGTCAGCCCGATCAGCATCATCGCCACCGGCAGGTACAGCGCGCCCAGGATGGCGCCGTGGGCCATCGGGAACACGGTCAGCAAAATGCCGACGCCCAGCACCAGCCAGGTTTCGTTGGCGTCCCAGAACGGGCCGATGCTGGCGATCATGCTGTCCTTGTCGTCCTCGCCGGCGCGGCGCATCAGCACGCCGACGCCGAGGTCGTAGCCGTCCAGGATCACATAGGCCAGCATCGCCAGCCCCATCACGCCCATGAAGACGATGGGCATCCAGCCGGCGGCCTGGGTCAGGTCGGGTGCGAGATCAAGCATGGACGGCTCCTGGGGGATGGGTTTCTTTTTCAGGATAGGTGACCGGGTTCGGCGTGTCCTCCATGCCGCTGCCGAACGGCATGTCGGCCTGGGTCTTGTGCCGCGCCAGGTAGAACACCACCGACACATAGGCCACGATCAGCACCGCGTACAGCGCCAGGTAGAGCGCCAGGGTGAAGGCAATCTTGGGCGCAACCACGCTGGAGGCCGCCTGGGCGGCGGTCAGCACGCCCGACACCAGCCAGGGCTGGCGGCCGATCTCGGTCGTGTACCAGCCGGCGATCAGTGCGACCCAGCCGGCGAACGTCATGCCCACCAGCGCCATCGCCTGCCACTTCTTAAGCGTGCGGGCCGGGTCTTTCTTCCACGGCGCGAGCTGCAGCACGCTCAGCCAGCTCACCGCCAGCATCAGCATCCCCATGCCGACCATGATGCGAAAGGCCCAGAACACCGGCGCGACCGGCGGATGCTGGCCCTTGAAGTCGTTCAGCCCCCTGACCTCGCCGTCCAGGCTGTGCGTCAGGTAGAGCGACGCCAGCTTCGGAATGGCGATTTCATAGCGGTTGCTGCGGGTTTTCTCGTCGGGCAGCGCAAACAGCACCACCGGCACGCCTTTCTGGGTTTCCCAGATGCCTTCCATCGCGGCCAGCTTGGCCGGCTGGTGCTCCAGCGTGTTCAGGCCGTGGAAGTCGCCGGCGACGATCTGCAGCGGAATCAGGAAGGCGGCCAAGTAGATGCCGGTCTTCAGGCTGGCGATGACCTCGGCGCTGCGCTCGCTGCGCAGCCAGCGGTAGGCGGAAATGCCGGCGACCAGGAAGGCCACCGTCAGGCCCGAGGCCAGCATCATATGGGTGAAGCGGTAGGGAAACGACGGGTTGAAGATCACTTCGAGCCAGCTGGTGACATGCGCTTTGCCGTCGATCATCTTAAAACCGGCGGGGGTGTGCATCCAGGAATTGAGCGCCAGAATCCAGAAGGCCGACAGCGTGGTGCCGCCAGCCACCAGCAGCGTGGCGATGGTGTGCATGCGCTCGCTGACGCGGGCACGGCCGAACAGCATCACGCCCAGCATGGTGGCTTCGAGGAAGAAGGCGGTCAGCACTTCATACGCCAGCAGCGGCCCGGCGACGTTGCCGACTTTTTCCATGAAGCCCGGCCAGTTGGTGCCGAACTGGAAACTCATGGTGATGCCGCTGACCACGCCCAGCGCGAAGGTCAGCGCGAAAATCTTGACCCAGAACTGGTAGGCCTCCATCCAGTGCGCCTGCCCGGTCTTGACAAAGCGCAGCTTGAAGAACAGCAGCACCCAGCCCAGCGAGATGCTGATGGTCGGGAACAGGATGTGAAAAGTCATGTTGGCCGCGAACTGAATCCGGGCCAGCACAATCGGGTCGAGTCCATCCATGGTCAGCTCCTGTCTTTATCGTTGCTGTTGTCGTTTGCTTCGGGGGAAAGCGCGGTGGGCGGCGCATCGGCAATGGCCGGCGCGCTGGCGCGGCCCCTGAAACCGGCCTTGACCGTGCTGGCCATCTTGTCTTTGGCCTGCAGCAGCTTTTGCACTTTGGCGCCCATCTTCATCAGGCTGACCAGCGTGGCCGAGTCCATTTTTTGCACGTCGGCCAGCCAGCCGGTCATCAGCTCGATCAGGTCGTGCATCTGCTTCATGCGGGCCTGGGCGTGAATCTCGTCCTGGGTGCCGGGCTGCTCCATCAGCGCGTCGCGCAGCATCGACAGCGTCGG
>JAQGNK010000537.1 GCA_028291905.1 Polaromonas sp. | reverse complement strand
AAGGTTGCGCAGCTGCGCGCATTCGCCGACGAGCCGGCCCGCGAGCACCCGTTCGAGATGTTCGACTTCGGCGTGCGCCGACGGTTCTCGCGCGAGTGGCAGCACGACGTGCTCGCCACGCTCAAGCACGAGGTGCCGCAGTACTTCAAGGGCACGTCCAACGTGGCGATGGCCAAGTCGCTCGGGCTGGTGCCCATCGGCACCATGGCCCACGAATACCTGCAGACCTACCAGGCGCTCGGCGTGCGCCTGCGCGACTTCCAGCGCGCCGCCCTCGAAGACTGGGTGCAGGAGTACCGGGGCGACCTGGGCGTGGCCTTGACCGATGTGGTCGGCATGGATGCGTTCCTGGCGGATTTCGACCTCTACTTCGCCAAGCTGTTCGACGGCCTGCGGCACGATTCCGGCGACCCGTTCGTCTGGGGCGAAAAGGCACTGGCCCACTATGCGAAGTTGCGGGTCGATCCGCAGAACAAGCGGCTGGTGTTCTCGGACGGGCTGGACATCGACAAAGCGCTGGCGCTGTACCGCGCCTTTGCCGGCTGCACCCAGACCGGCTTTGGCATCGGCACCAACCTGACCAACGATGTCGGATTGATACCGCTCAACATCGTGATGAAGCTCACGCGGTGCAACGGCCGGCCGGTCGCCAAGCTGGCCGACAGCCCCGGCAAGACGCTGTGCAGGGACGAAACCTTCCTGGCCTATCTGCGGCAGGTGTTCAATTTTCCGATGAGCGCCGGCATGGCCTCGGCGGCCGCCACTTCCGCCACCACCGAAACCGCGTGAAAGATACCGCATGCTGAAAATCACTGCTGCCCAGCTGAACTTCACGATTGGCGACATGGCGGGCAATGTCGCCCGGATGATCGCCGCCGCCGGCAAGGCCTGGGCCGACCAGTCCGACATCGTGGTTTTTTCCGAAATGTCGCTCACCGCTTACTACCCCGGCGACATGCTGGAGGAAGACGGCTTCATGGACCGGGTCGAGGCCGGCTTGCAGCAGCTCCTGCAGGCTTCGCGCCAGATTGCCGGCCTTTACTGGGTTATCGGCCTGCCGGTGCGCCTGCCAGCGCCGGGCAAGAAGCTCGGCAACGCGCTGTGCGTGTTGAAAAACGGCCAGGTGGTGCTGGAATATGCCAAGCAGCTGCTGCCCACCTACAACATCTTTGACGAGCGCCGCCACTTTGAGCCGGGCGCGGATGTTGCCCGCGTGCTGCGCATCCGGGGCCTGCAGGTCGGCGTGCTGATCTGCGAGGACGGCTGGAACGACGGCAAGCTGGACTACGCCATCAACCCCTTCGACCGACTGCGCGACGCCGCGCCCGACCTGGTGATCTCGATCAACGCCAGCCCGTCCCACATCGGCAAGCGCGAGCTGCGCCACCAGATCTTCGGCGCCGCCAGCCGGCGCCACCAGCTGCCCATCCTGTATGTCAACCAGGTCGGCGGCCATGACCAGCTGGTCTATGACGGCGCCTCGTTCGCGGTCGAGCCGCAGGCCGGCGTGGTCTTCGAGGCCGGACGTTTTACCGAAGACGTGACCACGCTGTGCTTTGAAAATGGCCGCTTCCTGACGCTGGCGGGCGATACGCCGGCCGC
The DNA here is from genome assembly GCA_028291905.1 of Polaromonas sp. Lineage (GTDB taxonomy): Bacteria > Pseudomonadota > Gammaproteobacteria > Burkholderiales > Burkholderiaceae_C > Polaromonas. The sequence goes on along the minus strand of JAQGNK010000537.1, from coordinate 2,087 downwards.
CGTGCCGGCGCTGGGCCTGCCGACGATGGCGTTCTACCGCCAGCAGATCGTGCTGGGCCTGCGCGACTATGCGCGGCGCTGCGGCTTCACCCGCGCCGTGATCGGCTCCTCGGGCGGGATTGATTCGGCGCTGACGCTGGCGCTGGCTGCCGAGGCGCTGGGCGCGGCCAATGTCACCGCCGTCACCATGCCGTCGCGCTACTCGTCGGCCGGCTCGGTCGGTGACTCTGAAACCCTGTGCCGCAACCTGGGCATCGAGCTGCGCTGCCATCCGATAGCCGAGCTGGTCACGACGTTCACCGCCGGCTTCGAGGCCGCCTTCGGCCAGCCGCTGCAGGGCGTTGCGCTGGAAAACCTGCAGGCGCGGGCGCGGGGCACCATCCTGATGGAATACTCCAACAGCTTCGGCCACCTGCTGCTGACGACCGGCAACAAGTCCGAGATATCGGTCGGCTACTGCACCCTGTACGGCGACACCAACGGCGGGCTGGGGCTGATCGGCGACCTGTACAAGACGGAGGTGTTCGCCCTGTCGCGCCACCTGAACGAAGCTGCGGGCCGGGAGATCATTCCCGTCGCCATCATCGACAAGCCGCCTTCGGCCGAGCTGGCGCCGGGCCAGAAGGACGAGGACAGCCTGCCGCCGTACCCGGTGCTCGACGAGCTGCTCAAGCTGCTGATCGAGGGGCGGCGGCTGGCCGGCCAGGAGTATGAAGCCGCGTCTGCCTTCTTGGCGGAGCTGTCCGGCCAGCCCGAGGGCCGTGCCCTGGTGGCGCGCATCAAGGGCATGATTGCGCGCAACGAATACAAGCGCCGGCAGGCGCCGCCTATCATTCGCCTGCGCGCCCGCGCTTTCGGCTCCGGCCGGCAAATGCCCATCGCCGCCAAATTTGATTGAGTACCCAGCCCATGACAACCACTCCCCTGCAACACCACGACGTGTCGGTCTATATCGGCCGCTTCCAGATTTTCCACAACGGCCAGCTGGCGCTGCTGCAGCGGGCGCTGGCCGCCGCGCCGCTGTGCATCGTCGTGCTCGGCTCGGCGCTGCAGGCGCGCACGCCGAAGAATCCGTTCACCTGGCAGGAGCGGGCCGAAATGATCCGGCTCGCGCTGCCCGAGACGGACCGGGCCAGGGTGCGCTTCCTGCCGGTGCGCGACTATTACGACCAAGCCCGCTGGGTGTCGGCGGTCCGGCAGGGCGTGGCCGATGTGGTGGGCGAGCCAACCGGCGCCGCTTCCTTCGTGCTGGTCGGCCATTTCAAGGATGCCAGCAGCGACTACTTGGCAAACTTTCCCGGCTGGGCGCTGGACTCGGCCGATGCGCAGGGAAAGATTGATTCGAGTTCCCTGCGGGACGCCTATTTCGGCAATGCCAAAGGCTCGCTCGATGCGGCGCTGGCCGCGCTGGTGAGCCAGGCGCCGGCCAGCACGCTGGAATTTTTGCGCGCCTGGGCGGCCCTGCCGCATTACCGCGAAATGGCCGCCGAATGGGCCAGCCTGAAGGCGGAAAAAGCCAAGTGGGCCGGCTCGCCGTATCCGCCGGTTTTTGTCACCGTCGATGCAGTGGTGCAGTGCGCCGGCCGGGTGCTGCTGATCGAGCGCGGCCGCGCGCCGGGCAAGGGCCTGTTCGCGGTGCCGGGCGGCTTCATCGAGCAGCGCGAAACCGTGTACCAGTCGGCCCTGCGCGAGCTGGAGGAGGAAACCGGCATTCGCCTGCTCGAAGGCGACATGCACAACGCCCTGAAGGCGGTGCATGTGTTCGACCACCCCGACCGCAGCCAGCGCGGCCGGGTCATCACCCATGCCCATCTGTTCGACCTGGGCACGCGCCGCCTGCCGGAAGTGCAGGGGTCCGACGATGCCGCCAGCGCGCAGTGGGTGGCGATTGAAGACCTGGCGGGCATGGAAGATAGTTTTCATGACGACCATTTCCACATGCTGGATTTTTTCTTTTCCATCACCCGCCGGGCTTGACGCTTCAGGAGGGCGGGGCGGGTTTTGCTATTTTATTAATAGCTGGATGTGCAGGCGATACCTGCGCTAGAGGCCTGTTTGATGCAAAAAATGTGTTTCCTGTCGAAAAT
>JAQGNK010000528.1 GCA_028291905.1 Polaromonas sp. | reverse complement strand
GTGCGCTCATGGCACGCGTCTGTCAGGTAACGGGCAAAGGCCCGATGGTGGGAAACAATGTTTCTCACGCAAACAACAAAACCAAGCGTCGGTTCATGCCCAACCTGCAGTACCGCCGTATCTGGGTCGAGAGCGAAAACCGCTGGGTGCGTCTGCGCATCACCGCAGCTGGTCTGCGCTTGATTGATAAAAACGGCATCGATGCAGTCCTGGTGGACCTTCGTGCCCGTGGTGAAGTCTAAGGAGAACAGTCATGGCTAAAGGCGGACGCGAAAAAATCAAGCTGGAATCGACAGCTGGAACCGGTCACTTCTACACGACCACCAAAAACAAGAAGACCACACCTGAAAAAATGCTGATCATGAAATTTGATCCAAAAGCACGCAAGCATGTGGAATACAAGGAAATCAAGCTGAAGTAATTCAGTCTGATTCTCGCTCAGCGATGCTCCAGCATTGCAAAGAACCCGCTGGTTTATTCCGGTGGGTTTTTTTACGCCTGAAATTAGGGACCTAGCTGAACTTGAAATTTGTATCCGGCAGAAAAAAAGCATCCAGCATAAATCGATGCTCCCACACTCTGGTTGTGGTTGTGGTTGTGGTTCTATCTGAGCATGTGAACCCGCCATTCAGCACTGGTGAAAAATCCGGCCGGCAATAAAAAACCGCCGCAGTGAATGAACACTGCGGCGGCATCCAGATTTCAGCCGGGCTGTTGAAAAATCAATCAGGCGCGTGCTGCGCGCAACTTCATGGAAAAATCGCGCAGTGCCGCAATGCCGCTCTCCTCTGCCCGGTGGCACCAGGCCTGCAGATCAGCGGCCAGCTGCTCGCGCGAAGCCGAGGTGCTGAGCCAGAGCTGGCGCAGTTCCTCGCGCATGGTGACCATCTTGTCCAGCACTGGATGCTCGGCGCGAACCTGGGCGATCTGCGACCTGGCCGCGACCGGCACCTTGTCTTCATCGCGGTGCAGCCAGCGATTGGCCAGTCGCAAGCTTGACACATCGGCCTTCCTGGCTTGCAGCAAGGCCATCTCGGCCTTGCCAGCGCGGCGCAATTCTCGGGCAAACCCGGCCATCACCTCATAGCGGTGGGCAATCAGGGCTTCCAGCGTCTTCTCGTCAGCCACTGGCTGGATGACACCCAGCTGAAGCTTGGGCGGCACCTTCTTCACCGATGCCAGACCCACCACTTCCAGGGCGCGAATGTAGCCCCAGCCGATGTCGAATTCATACGGCTTGACCGAGAACTTGGCCGACGTGGGATAGGTGTGATGGTTGTTGTGCAGTTCTTCGCCGCCAATAATGATGCCCCAGGGCGACACATTGGTGCTGGCGTCAGCGGCTTCAAAGTTGCGGTAGCCCCAGTAGTGGCCGATGCCGTTGATGATGCCGGCTGCCGTGATCGGAATCCAGGCCATCTGGACCGCCCAGACCGCCAGGCCCGCTGCGCCAAACAACGCCAGATTGATGATCAGCATCAGGCCGACGCCCTGCCAGCTGTAGCGGGTGTACAGGTTGCGCTCGATCCAGTCGTCAGGCGTGCCGCGGCCGTACTTGGCCAGCGTTTCCTTGTTTTTGGTCTCGGCGCGGTAGAGTTCTGCGCCGGTGTAGAGCACGGTCTTGATGCCATGGGCATGCGGGCTGTGCGGGTCTTCCATGGTTTCGCATTTGGCATGGTGCTTGCGGTGAACGCCGACCCATTCCTTGGTCACCTGGCCGGTTGCCAGCCACAGCCAGAACCGAAAGAAATGCGCTGGAATCGCGTGCAGGTCCAACGACCGGTGCGCCTGATGGCGATGCAGATACAAGGTGACGCTGACAATGGTGATGTGGGTCGTCACCAGGGCGTACAGAACAATTTCCCACCAGCTTGCAGCCAGCAGACCGTGCGCCAGCCAGTCGAGGCCAGCATCCAACAACATCATAGAAAGTCCTTTAGTCAATCTGCGCCTACCATGCTTTCCGGGCTTGTCTCCAGGGTGGCTTCAGATAGCCTTCAATTATAAATTGCTGGCCCTGAATCAGAAAGACCTTTTAAAAAGATAGCTAGCTTCCAATCGGTTGAAGATTGGCGATGAAATGCCAAAGCCACTTATCTGGCGTCTTTAAACGTTAAAAACTTCATGCTTTTTGCCAGACCGCCGCAAAGAACCCATCGGTCTGGTGCAGGTAGGGCCACAGGCGCAGGTAAGGCCCACGGCAAAGTTTTTCAGCATGCTCCACGCCGATGTGGGTCAGCAGCGGCGCGGCCTCCAGCAGCTGGAAGTCAGGATTGGCCGCGCTGAACGCCTCGGCAATCGCTTCGTTTTCTTCGCGCAGGATGCTGCATGTTGCGTAAACCAGACGTCCGCCCGGCTTGACCAGGCGCGCGGCGCTTTGCAGGATGGCGGTCTGCTTGGCGGTCAGCTCTTCGATCGCCTTGGGGCTGTGGCGCCATTTCAAATCCGGGTTGCGCCGCAGCGTGCCCAGGCCCGAGCACGGCGCATCGACCAGCACCCGATCGATCTTGCCGGCCAGACGCTTGATGCGGTCGTCGCGCTCGTGGGCAATTGCCACCGGATGCACATTCGACAAGCCGCTGCGCGCCAGGCGCGGCTTGAGCGCAGCCAGACGGTGAGCGGAGGTGTCGAAGGCGTAAAGCCGGCCGGTGGTGCGCATCGAAGCGCCCAGCGCCAGGGTCTTGCCGCCGGCGCCGGCGCAGAAATCGACCACCATCTCGCCCCGTTTTGCATCGACCAGCAGGGCCAGCAGCTGCGAGCCTTCGTCCTGCACCTCGATGGCGCCGCGCTTGAAGGCGTCAACGTTGGCGAGCTGCGGCTTGTCGGCCAGGCGCAAGCCCCAGGGCGAATAAGGCGTTGCTACGGTTTTAATAGCTGCCCGCGCAAGTTC
>JAQGNK010000526.1 GCA_028291905.1 Polaromonas sp. | reverse complement strand
TCTGACGCGCCTTTAGCGAGGCAATTTCAGCCTGCAGCGTTGCAATATCCTTGATCTGCTCATCCAGACGGGTAATTTCCACTTGCAAGTATTTATTTCTTCCGCGCTGGGTTTCAATTTGGCTTGAGTACCAGGAATATGAAAGGCCACACAGCAGTACCCCGACAAAGGCCGCAAAACCAAGCGTTGCAAAAAAGACTTCACGCCGACGTTTGCGCGCAGCCTCACGGTGCGGTAGAAGATTGATCAGAATCACTGCAGAAACCTTCGCAAAGCCAAACCACAGGCGGTCAGGTAACAGGCAGCGTCACGACGCATCTTTTTTTCTTTGACGCCACTGCCAATTTGCATCCCTTCAAAAGGATTGGCCAGCAGACAGGCAAAGGAGGTCTGCTTGGTGACTTCCTCAGTCAGGCCATTCAATGAAGATGAACCGCCTGCAAGCATCACGTAATCGACCCGGTTATATGGCGTACTGGTAAAGAAGAACTGGAGCGCACGGCCAATCTCCTGGGTCATGCTTTCAACGAAAGGCTTGAGGACTCCCAGCTCGTAGTCTTCAGGCAATTCGCCGCTGCGTTTTTTGGTTTCCGCCTCCTCATGTGAGAAACCGTACTGCCTGACGATCAACTGCGTCAGTTGGGCCCCGCCAAATGCCTGATCACGCTCGTACAGAACCTCATCGTTCCTGATGACCTGCATACTGGTAGTGATGGAGCCTATTTCAAACAGGGCAACCATCGTGTCCACGCCCTTGTTGGACATGTTTTCGATGAGCCGTGTCGTGGCAAGGCGCGAAGCATAGGACTCGACATCAACCACGACAGGTTTGAGTCCAGAAGCCTCTGCCAGCCCCTGCCTGTCCTGAACCTTTTCCTTTCGTGAAGCCGCAATCAGCACCTCGATATCACCACTGGAAGTTGCGCTCGGCCCGAGCACGCAAAAATCAAGGCTGACCTCATCCAGAGAAAAGGGAATGTACTTGTTGGCTTCGGATTCAACCTGCAGTTCAAGCTCGGCGTCACTCAGGCCACCGGGCAGAATGATTTTTTTACTGATGACGGCCGAGGGAGGCAGCGCCATGGCAACGTTTTGTGTACGCGTGCCGCTCTTTTTCACCACACGGCGTACCACTTCAGCAACTTCATCGAATTTTTCGATGTTGCCGTCAGTAACCCATCCGGTTTCAAGTGGTTCAATTGCACAGCGTTCAAGTACTAGATTGCCAGCCTTGTCACGACTCAACTCCACCAGCATGACGCTGGAAGAACTGATGTCCACACCCAGCAAAGAAGGTTGTTGGCGGCCGAAAAGCGATCCCAGTGAGATCAAAGGAAGTCCCCAAATGACGGCTACTATGTAACCTGTTTACTTAAATTCACATGAATGTTAGCAGCAAGGCACTTGTCCACTAAACATATTTCCCCAATAAAAAAAGAACAGCGTTGTCAAAAGTAGACGAGTTCTAGGGGATATTGCTCGTGTAAAAAGTTGATTTGTAATGTAACAGTGACGTTTCCTGATCAAGGCTGATACGTGTGCATTTTTAGAGTTTTTATAATCAGCAAGCGACTTTATGAATGATCTACATGCCCTCTTCCCAGACTTCCCGTTCTAAAACCGTTCCACCAGAAAAACGGCGATTCTGGCCGCATGCCTTTGTCAGGTTTTTTCTGGGTGGCATTGGACTGGTACTGGCGGGGATTGTGGGCGTGGTCATTTTCTTGGCTGTGGCGCTCGCGGTCGCTTATCCCAATTTGCCCGATGTATCGGCCCTGTCCGATTACCGGCCAAAGCAGCCGTTGCGGGTCTATACAGCCGATGGCGTCATCATCGGAGAGTTTGGCGAGGAACGACGCAGGCTCACGCCGATAGATGAAATCCCCCAGGTCATGAAGGATGCGGTTCTGGCGATTGAAGATGCCCGCTTCTTTTCGCATGGCGGGGTGGATTACCTCGGCGTGGTGCGCGCAGGGCTGGCCAATTTGGGCCGTGCCAAAAGCCAGGGTGCCTCGACCATTACCATGCAGGTTGCCCGCAATGTGTACCTGACGGCTGAAAAGAGCTACACCCGAAAAATCTATGAAATCTTGCTGACTTTCAAGCTGGAGCGTTCCCTGACGAAGAATCAGATTCTTGAAATTTACATGAACCAGATATTTCTGGGAAACCGCTCTTATGGCTTTGCGGCCGCGTCTGAATCCTATTACGGCAAGCCGCTCAAGGATGTCAGCATTGCCGAGGCCGCGATGCTGGCCGGCTTGCCTAAAGCGCCGTCCGCCTACAACCCCATCGTCAATCCAACGCGTGCCAGGACGCGCCAGCTCTACATCATCGAGCGCATGGAACAAAATGGCTTCATTACCGCCCAGCAGGCCAAAGCCGCCAAGGAAGAAGAGCTTCTCGTCAAAACAGGCCGCGATGCCGGGCGGGTGCATGCTGAATATGTGGCCGAAACAGTACGCCAGCTGGTTTTCAGCCAGTATGGAGAGGAAACCTATACCCGTGGGCTGAATGTCTTTACGACGCTGCGATCCACCGATCAAACCATGGCCTATAAAGCCCTGCGCAAAGGCATCATGGATTTTGAACGCCGGCAAATCTACCGGGGGCCTGAAAAATTCATCGACTTGCCTTCGAACCCACAGGAAATTCAGGATGCCATTGACGAGGCGCTGGCTGAAAATCCGGACAACGGCGATGTCATGTCTGCAGTAGTTCTGGAGGCCAGCCCCAAGCGGATTCTGGCGATGCGCCAGAACAGCGAAACCGTCTCCATCACTGGAGAAGGCCTGCGTTCGGGGCAGTCCGGCCTGGCCGACAAGGCAGGGCCGAACATCAAGATTCGCCGTGGCGCCTTGATACGGGTGGTCAAGTCGCCCAAGGACACTTGGGAAATTACCCAGCTTCCTGAAGTGGAAGGCGCATTTGTCGCCATGGACCCTAGAGATGGTGCGGTTCGTGCCCTGATTGGCGGTTTTGATTTTGAGAAAAACAAGTTCAACCATGTGACCCAGGCCTGGCGCCAGCCGGGCTCGAGCTTCAAGCCTTTTATTTATTCTGCGGCGCTGGAAAAAGGTTTTACCCCGGCAACAGTGATCAATGATGGACCGCTGTTTTTCGATGCGGGCGTGACCGGCGGCCAGCCGTGGGAGCCGAAGAACTATGACGGCGGCTTCGAAGGGCCGATGAGCTTGCGGACGGCATTGAAGAAATCAAAAAATTTGGTATCCATTCGCATCCTGCAATCTATCGGTGCCAAATATGGACAGGAATGGACGACGCATTTTGGTTTTGATGCCGAAAAGCATCCCGCCTATCTGACCATGGCGCTCGGCGCAGGCTCTGTCACCCCGATGCAGATGGCGACAGGTTATTCGGTTTTTGCCAATGGCGGCTACCGCGTGAATCCCTATTTGGTGGCCAAGATTACTGACCAGCGTGGCAAGGTGCTGCTTGAAAGCGCCCCGCCTGCCTTGGATGAGTCGATGCGGAGCATCAGCGCCCGAAATGCCTTCATCATGGACAGCCTGCTACAGGAAGTGGCCCGTTCAGGCACGGCGGCAAAAGCCCAGGCCACGCTCAAACGCCCCGATATCTTTGGCAAGACCGGCACGACCAATGACTCGATAGACACCTGGTTCGTCGGTTTTCAGCCGACCCTGACGGCCGCTGTGTGGATGGGTTACGACACGCCCAAGAAACTCGGCGACAAGGAAACCGGCGGTGGCTTGAGCCTGCCCATCTGGATCAACTATATGGAATATGCGCTCAAGGGCGTGCCGGTTACCGAATACAGGCCGCCCGAGGGCGTGGTGAACATCGGCGGCGAGTGGTACTACGACGAGTATGCGAAGGGCGCGGGTGTCAGCAGCGTCGGCCTGCAGGCGAACCCAGATGCAACTGCAGCGGAGACCGCGCCTGCGCCGGGTGCTGGAGGCGCCATTCAGGTGCTGCCGCCTTCGGACGAGAAAAAACGGATTCTGGATTTGTTCAAGAACTGATCCAGCAGCCAGATCGCAAACAAAAAACGGACCTTGAAGGTCCGTTTTCGATGCAGCAGCTCAAGCTTCAGTCAGCAGGGGAAAACACTAGTGGCTGGCCCGACTGCTCGCTGGCATAGCGCGACAGATTTGCAAAAAACTCGCTGCCATCCTTGGTGTCCGTCCACTGCTCGCTATTGAATTTATAGTGGAATCCGCCTGCCTTGGCGGCCATCCAGATTTCATGCAGCGGCTTTTGCAGATTGATGATGATCTGGCTGCGGTTGGAAAAGCTCAAGGTGACCATGCCGCCGGTACGCTGGTTGTCGATGTCCACATCGCTCGCGTCATTGAGGCGGTCGCAGGCTTTCTCGACCGCATTGAGCACGCTCTCGGCTAGGTTCTGGTATTCAAGGTCGGTCATTACAATCCTGTCATGGTTTTTTCACCCCGAATTCTAGGCCGGCTTCAGGCCGCTGTTGTCAAGCACGGTTTTGTGGTCGCCACGGCACTGGCGGGCGCTGCCGCGCTGTCCGGCTGCGGACAAAAAGGCCCCTTGTTCATGCCGGTCCCGCCTCAGCCGCGCTCGGCTGCCACAATGCCCAGCCCAGCGCCATCGCCATCGCCTCCGGCAGTGACCGCGCCGGCCCTGCCCGCCTCTGGCGTTCGCTAAGGCGCGCCTACTTTGACCAGAAAACAAATTTTTAGCATCAAACAGGCCTCTAGCGCAGGCCGCTCCTGCGCTAGCAGCTATGAATTCAGTAGCAACCAGAGTACTGGTGCTGCCAGCCGAAACGATTTGGCTTCAGGCAGCGCATCTTTCATGCCTGGCCAGGCTTCAGCCTTACCGCGAAGCCACAGTTTTTTGTTTTAAACGCTACTTCCAAAACCGCTCCATGACCCCTCCCATCCTGCCCGGCCAGCCTTATTTCGCCTATCGTGACAACGCCCTGTTTGCAGAGGATGTGCGCATCAGCGAACTGACCCGCAGCCACGGCACGCCGCTTTTTATCTATTCAAAAACCGCCATGCTGTCGGCACTGGCGTCTTACCAGCGCGGCTTTGCAGGGCGAGACGCGCAGATTTGCTACGCCATGAAGGCGAACTCCTCGCTGGCGGTGCTGCAGGTGTTTGCCCGCGCGGGCTGCGGCTTTGACATTGTCTCGGGCGGCGAGCTGGAACGAGTCCAGGCGGCAGGCGGCGATTTGAAGAAAGTCATTTTTTCGGGCGTCGGCAAAACCCGCCTTGAGATGCGCCAGGCGCTTGGCGCAGGCATCGGCTGCTTCAATGTCGAGAGCGAGGCTGAATTGGATGTGCTGTCCGAAGTGGCGGCGTCATTGAAGCTGCGCGCGCCGGTCAGCATCCGGGTCAATCCGAATGTCGATCCCAAGACGCACCCTTATATTTCAACCGGCCTGAAAGGCAGCAAGTTCGGCATCGCCCATGAAGACGCCCTGCGCATTTACCAGCATGCGGCATCGCTCCCAGGGCTGGAGGTGGTGGGCATTGATTGCCATATCGGCTCCCAGATCACCGAAACCACACCCTATCTTGACGCAGTGGATCGGATGCTCGACCTGGTGGCGGCGATTGAAGCGGCTGGCATTTTCCTGAAGCATATTGATTTTGGCGGCGGGCTGGGCATCAACTACAGCGCTGATGACATGCCGCCCGAGGCCGAATCGCTGTGGAAGCAGTTGCTGGTCAAGATTGATGCGCGCGGCTATGGCAACAAGAAGCTGATGGTCGAGCCCGGCCGCTCCCTCGTCGGCAATGCAGGCATCTGCGTCACCGAAGTGCTCTACCTGAAGCCGGGCGAACAAAAAAACTTCTGTGTTATCGACGCCGCCATGAATGACCTCCCCCGCCCGGCGATGTACCAGGCTTTTCATGCCATCGTGCCAACCCAACGCCCTGCCGAAGAAAAAGCCGGTATCACCTATGACGTGGTCGGCCCGGTCTGCGAAAGCGGCGACTGGATCGGCTGCGACCGTCTGCTGAGTGTTGCGGCGGGCGACCAGCTGGCGGTGATGTCCGCAGGCGCTTACTGCATGAGCATGGCCAGCAACTACAACACACGGGGGCGGGCCGCTGAGATTTTGGTCGAAGGCGCCGAGGTCCATGTGATCCGCCTGCGCGAAACCAGCGCCAGCACGTTTCAAAACGAAAAACTGTTGCCCTGAAACCGGACTTTCAGGTGCGCGAGCAAGCTACCAGCGGTCAGCCTGGCTGGTTGATGGGCACAAAAAGCACACCAGATGCTTTTTACCGAAATGCGGCCAGGGAAATCTTAATTTGAGAAAAAAGTGGCTATTGCGCTTGATATACCTGCGCAGGCAGCTACTTTTTTAATAGCGCTCAAGATTCAGCGAAGGCTTGCGACAGAGCTGGCGGCAAGCCGCTTCCTGTTTTTTGACCAATGGTTGGCGACTCGCCAGCCCAGCAGCACTGCCACGATGGCGGCATAGACGAACACTTCGGCAAAATTGTTCTTGCCCGCCCGCATCCAGAAAAAATGCAGCAGGCCCAAGCCGGCGATCAGATAGACCAGCTTGTGCAGCAGCTGCCAGCGCTTGGGGCCCATGGCCTTGATGGCGGCGTTCAACGAGGTGGCCGCCAGCGGCGTGAGCAGCACGAAGGCTGAAAATCCGACCAGGATAAAGGGCCGCTTGGCGATGTCCTTGGCAATGTCGGCCACATCGAAAGACATGTCGAACCAGCTGTAGCTCAGCAGGTGAATCACTACATAGAAGTATGAAAACAGGCCCAGCATGCGGCGAAACCGGGCTAGCGCCGAGGTGCCGGTGATGACCCGCAGCGGGGTGACAGCCAGCACGATGCAGATGAAGCGCAGCGTCCAGTCGCCGGTGGCGCGAACGAGCGCTTCGGCCGGATTGGCGCCCAGCTGGTTCGCCAGCGCTGCGTAGAAAAGCCAGGCGAAAGGCAGCAGGCACAGGATGAAGACGACCGGCTTAGCCGCCCGATGCAGCAGCAGCTTTTGCCGGCTCGCCAGTAAGCCAGCCATCAGAAATTCTTCTTGAGGTCCATGCCGGCGTACAGCTGGCCGACTTGCGCTTCATAGCCGTTGAACATCAGCGTCTTGCGCTTCTTGGCGAACAGGCCGTCCTCGCCGATGCGGCGCTCGGTTTCCTGGCTCCAGCGCGGGTGGTCCACCAGCGGATTCACGTTGGAATAAAAACCGTATTCCTGCGACGCAGCCTTGTTCCAGGCAGTGCGCGGCTCCTTGTCGGTGAAGCGGATCTTGACGATGCTCTTGCCGCTCTTGAAGCCGT
>JAQGNK010000472.1 GCA_028291905.1 Polaromonas sp. | reverse complement strand
GGGCGGCACTGACATCAGCGATCCGCTCTCCATCATCGAAAGCTGGGAAGAAGGCACCGCCTGGCCCGGCCTGCGCCTTTTGATGACCTCGACCACCGGCGAGCATGCCAGCTGGTATGTGCTGAATGACGAACTGCTTCCGGTCGAGCAGGACATGCCGGCGGACGTGCGCAGCGTGGTCGAGCGCATTGGCGAGAACTGCGAGCCTTCGCTGTCCACTGTGCTGTTCCTCGGCGGCGCCGGCGGCAGCCTGCGCGCCGGCGTGACCGAAAACCCGGTGCTGCTGACCCGCGCCATCAAGAACGCGCTGGTCAATGTCACCTGCGGCGGCGCGCCGGCCTATATCTGGCCCGGCGGCGGCATCACCGTGATGGTCGATGTGATGCGCATGCCCGACAACAGCTTTGGCACCGTGCCGACCCCGGCCATCGTCGCGCCGATTGAATTCAGCATGAAGCTGGACGACTACCGCCTGCTCGGCGGCCACATGGACTATGTGCATACGCTGGAAAGCGCACTGATCCGGGGCGCGTGGCACAACGAAGGTGCGCCGTCTTCGCTGCAATGGACGCAGCTGCCAGCAGCCAATCCGTGGCCGCTGGCGCGTCCGCCCCTGCTCGGCTGAAGCAAAAGACCATGAACGCCCGGCGCATGCGGCTCGATGACGGCCGCTGGCATTTCCAGCATGGCCCGATGGACATCGTCATCGGCGCCAGCGGCGAGGCGGACGCGGTGCGGCGGGCGCATGAAAACGCCTGGCGGCGCTTCACCGGCCTGCTGCTGGAACTGGTGGCCGAACTGCCCGCCCTGCGCCAGCCGGTACGAGGCAGCTGCCCGGTGCGCGGGCCGGTGGCAAGGCGCATGTGGCACGCTTGCCAGCCTTACCAGGGCAGCTTCATCACGCCGATGGCGGCCGTGGCTGGCGCCGTCGCGCAGGAACTCATCGCCAGCTATGCCCTGGAAGGCGTCGAGCGCGCCTGGGTCAACAACGGCGGCGACATTGCCCTGCATCTGGCGCCGGCGCAATCGGTGCGCATCGGCCTGTATGCCGATATTTCGCGCCTGGCGGTGAATGAAATCCGGCACGGCGTCCAGACGGATGGCCAGTTTGAAGTAGTGAGCACCCTGCCGGTGCGCGGCGTGGCCACCAGTGGCTGGCGCGGGCGGAGTTTTTCGCTCGGCATTGCCGACAGCGTGACGGTGCTGGCGCGCACCGCGTCCGAAGCCGATGCGGCCGCCACCGTGATCGCCAATGCGGTGAACCTGGACGATGCGCGCATCGTGCGCCGGCCGGCCTGCGAACTGAAGGACGATAGCGACCTGGGCGAGATGCTGGTGACGGTCGATGTGCCGGCGTTGGCGCCGGAACTCGTCCGCCAGGCCCTGCATGCCGGGCTGTTGAAGGCGCAGGAATTGCGCGCCGCCGGGCTGATCTGGTCGGCGGCGCTGGTGCTGCAGCATCAGCTGGTGGTCACTGGCGATTTACCGCTGAAAATATTGCCTAATCAGCCGGAGAAAAACCAGGTTGGTTCAGTATTTGCTTAATGAAATGAATGGACGCCGAACAATGATTGAACTACGAAGAGTCTTCACCCATGTGGAGCAGATCCGGCACGAATTCGGGCCGGTGGCGCAAGTGCCGCTGCTGCGCGGCGCCATCGGCGCGGTGCTGACCAACCCGTTCGCCGGCCGCTACGAGCCGGACATTCTGCCGATGATGGCGGCGCTTGAGCCGGTCGGCCTGGACATGGCGCGGCGCCTGCTGGCCGCCATGGCGGTGCCGGTCGAGCGCATCGAGGGCTACGGCAAAGGCGCGATCATCGGCGCGGCAGGGGAGCTGGAGCACGGTGCGCTCTGGCATGTGCCCGGCGGCTACGCCATGCGCGAACTGCTGGGCTGGAAGGGCGACCCCAAGGCCTACGCCAGGGGCCAGGCCGAAGCCAAAACCGGCCAGCCCGGCAACGGGCTGTCCATCGTGCCATCGACCAAGAAGGTCGGCGCCCCCGGCACCGCGCTTGATGTGCCGATGACCCATGTGAACGCGGCCTATGTGCGCAGCCACTTCGACGCCATCGAGGTGCGGGTGCCGGGCGCGCCGCTGCCGGACGAGATCGTCTTCATCCTCGCCATGAGCACCGGCCCGCGCATCCATGCCCGCGTCGGCGGGCTTGCCGCCAGCGCCATCAGCAAATGGGACGGCCTGCGCTGAAGCGCGCTTCGCTCAGAGTCCGGCAGCCCCAACACACCTATCTCAAGGAAAAACATGCCCGCCAACATCCGAAAAATCATTGTCCAGGTCGATGAAATCCATCTTGAAATGGGCAAGGCCATCAACCCGCCGACGCGCAAGGCGCTTGCCATGGCGGTGATCAACAACCCGTTCGCCGGCCGCTATGAAGAAAACCTCGACGAGCTGATCGCCATCGGCGAGGAACTCGGCGACCTGCTGGGCCGCAAGTGCGTTGAAGCGCTCGGCATCGCGCCCGGCCAGGCGCACAGCTACGGCAAGGCCGCCATCGTCGGCGAGGCCGGCGAGTTGGAGCATGCCGCTGCCATCCTGCACCCCAAATTGGGCGCGCCGCTGCGGCTGGCGGTCGAAAAAGGCGCAGCCCTGGTGCCTTCGAGCAAAAAGCGCGGCGGCCTGGGCACGGCCATCGACGTGCCGCTCGGCCACAAGGACGCGGCCTTCGTGCGCAGCCATTTCGACGCCATGGAAGCCCGCCTGGCCGATGCGCCCCGTGCCCATGAAATCGTGGTGGCGGTCGTGGTGACCGACAGCGGCCGGCCCCTGGCGCGCATCGGCGGCCTGCAGGCCCATGAGATCAAAGGCGAAGACGGGCTGCGCTAGGCGGCAAAATCAGCACGACCGGCCCAACCCGTCAAATCGACCGCAACCGTTCTTCTCCATCCTCTCAATCCAATCCACGACTGGAGTTTTCATGAAAATGCAATTAAAAGCCCTGTACACCTTCACCTGTCTCGGCCTGCTGGCGCCCTTCGCCCCGGCGCATGCCCAGGGCGTGATCAAGATCGGCGAGGTCAACAGCTACAAGGCGCAGCCCGCCTTTCTCGAACCGTACAAAAAGGGCATGGAGCTGGCGGTCGAGGAAATCAATGCGGCCGGCGGCGTCAACGGCAAGAAGTTAGAGCTCATCACCCGCGACGACAACGCCAATCCGGGCGACGCGGTGCGGGTGGCCGAAGAGCTGATCTCGCGCGAAAAGATCGACGTGCTGACCGGCACCTTCCTGTCGAACACCGGCCTGGCCGTGGCCGACTTCGCCAAGCAGAAAAAATTCTTCTTCCTGGCCGGCGAGCCGCTGACCGACAAGATGACCTGGCAGGGCGGCAACCAGTACACCTTCCGGCTGCGACCCGGCACTTATATGCAGGCTGCGATGCTGGTGCCCGAGGCGGTCAAGCTGAATAAAAAGCGCTGGGCCATCGTCTATCCCAACTACGAATACGGCCAGTCCGCCGTGGCGGCCTTCAAGCAGCTGCTGAAAGCCGCGCAGCCCGATGTGGAGTTCGTCACCGAGCAGGCGCCGCCGCTGGGCAAGGTCGATGCCGGCAGCGTGGTGCAGGCGCTGGCCGACGCCAAGCCCGACGCCATCTTCAACGTGCTGTTCGGTGCCGATCTGTCCAAGTTCGTGCGCGAGGGCAACACCCGAGGCCTGTTCAAGGGCCGCGAAGTGGTCAGCGTGCTGACCGGCGAGCCCGAGTACCTGGACTCGCTCAAGGACGAGTCGCCCAACGGCTGGATCGTGACCGGCTACCCGTGGCACGGCATTCAGACGCCGGAGCACAAGGCCTTCTTCCTGGCTTACCACAACAAGTACAAGGACTACCCGCGCCTGGGCTCGGTGGTTGGCTACAGCGCCATCAAGTCGATTGCCGCCGGCGCGGCCAAGGCCAAGAGTACCGAGTCGGCCAAGCTGGTGACCGCCTTCAAGGGCCTGCAGGTGTCCACGCCGTTCGGCCCGATCACCTACCGCGCCGAAGACCATCAATCCACGATGGGCGCGTTTGTCGGCAGGACGAAAAACGACAACGGCAAGGGCGTGATGGTCGATTACGTCTATCTGGACGGCGCGAAATTCCAGCCGCCCGCCGCCGATGTGAAGAAGTCGCGCGCCGCAGACTGAGCCGGCGGCCTGGGGCGCATTGGTTTTAAACGGAAAAATTCACTTTTAAGCATCAAATGTGCTTCTGACGCAGGTACTGCCTGCGCAAGCAGCTATGAATTCAGTAGCTAACACTGCCAGACGCCTTGACCGCCGTGATGGAGACATCACGGATGATCTAGCGCGCCGGGCAGCGCGCTGCGCCTCTTTGACGGCGCAGCGCCGTCATCCGTAACACGAGGGAATCATCGAATGAGTTTTTCAGGCTTCATCGTCCAGCTGCTCAACGGGCTGGCCGGCGCTTCCTCGCTGTTCCTGGTGGCTGCGGGGCTGTCGCTGATCTTCGGCGTGACCCGCATCGTCAACTTCGCCCATGGTTCCTTTTTCATGGTCGGCATCTACATCGCCTACACCTTGGTTGAAAAGCTCGGCGGCGGGCTGGGCTTCTGGCCCGCCTTGATCCTGGCGGCGGTCGCCGTCGGCATCATCGGCGCGCTGATCGAGATGGTGCTGCTGCGCCGCATCTACAAGGCGCCCGAGCTGTTCCAGCTGCTGGCCACCTTTGCGCTGGTGCTGGTCATCAAGGACGCGGTGCTTTATTTATGGGGGCCGGACGAGCTGCTTGGGCCCCGCGCACCGGGCCTGAAGGGCTCCATCGAGAT
>JAQGNK010000471.1 GCA_028291905.1 Polaromonas sp. | reverse complement strand
GTGGACGGCAAGACGCTGCGCATGGACAAGCCGCGCATGGCCGCCCAGGCCCAGACGCTGATGCCCACCCGCGCGCTGGAGGGCGACACCGCCGTCTGGACCAGCCTGCCCGACGCGCCCACCGAGCCCGGCAATGCCTGGAAGCTCGAAGCCTCGGGCGAACAGATGCACTGGGTTGAGGACGGCCTGTTCGACATCCAGGGCCGGATCATCGGCCCCGGCATGCAGTGGTATCTGCCCGGCACGGACTGGGGCACCTTTTACCTTTCGCAGCTCTATGACGTGAGCGGCACCTGCGAGGGCCGCCCGGTCAAGGGCATCATGGCGGTCGAGCAGTCCTACATGGCCGAAGGCGGCCAAGTGCATTCGAAGAAGTGCCTGATCGTCAACAACAGGAAGCATGTGGTCTGGTGCGCGTTCGCCAATGTCTATGCCGACGGCAGCATCGACGCCGGCACCTTCCTGGTCGGCCATGAGAACCTCGGCTTTGCATTTCTGACCAATGAGAAGGGCGAGGCGCGCACCACCACCGACATCGAGGCGCTGGTCAGGCACAAGGAAAGCGGTTATTTCGTCGATACCGCCCGCGTCATCCTCGAAGGCCAGGAGGAATGGGAATTCCTGCCCGACCCGAAGGGCGAGATGGTCGATTTCCTGGGCGGCTTTCCGCCGACTTCGCAGCAGGAAGGCCGCTGGCGCCGGGTCGGCGACACCCGCGTCCCCGACCGCTGGTTCGCCTGGGGCGAGACCGACCAGCGCAACGGCACGGCGCGCAACGTTTTCGGAAAGGAGGCCTGACATGCAAACCACAACACCCACCGCCAGTACGCCAGCCATGCACCGCCCCGGCCCCCACCTGGGACGTTTCCTGGGCCAGGTCGCCATTGTCACCGGCGGCGCCTCGGGCATCGGCGAGGCCACCTGCCGGCGCCTGGCCGCCGAGGGCGCCACCGTCGTGGTGGCTGACGTCAACGGCGAGCGCGCCGAAGCGCTCGCCGCCGAGCTGGGCCAGGAGAGCCGGGCGCAGCAGTTCGATGCCGCCGATGTCACGTCCATCGAGCGCCTGGTACTGGGCACCGTCGAGCGCTTCGGCCGCCTCGACGTGCTGCACAACAATGCCGCGCTGACCTCCCCCGCGCTGCATGCGCAGGACAGCAACGCCATCGACATCAGTTTCGAAACCTGGGACCTGGTGATGGGCGTGAACCTGCGCGGCTACCTGGCCGGCTGCAAATATGCGCTGCCGACGATGATCAAGCAGGGCTCGGGCGCCATCGTCAACACCGCCTCCACCGGCGCGTTCTCGGGTGACATCACCCGCATGGCCTACACCGTCTCCAAGGCGGCCATCATCGGGCTGACCCGGCAGATCGCCACCCACCACGGCCGCCAGGGCATCCGCTGCAACGCCGTGGCCCCCGGCCTGGTGCTGTCGCCCGGCGCTCGCGCGGCCGTGCCGAACGTGATCGAGGTCATGCAGCGCCACCTGCTGACGCCCGAGATCGGCGAGCCGGAGGACCTGGCCGCGCTGGTGTGCTTCCTGGCCTCCAGCGAGGCGCGCTACATCAATGGCCAGACCTATATCGCCGACGGCGGCATGCTGGCGCACAACCCGGCCATGGCCGACCTGATCGATCTGGCGGCGCGCGGTGGCTGAGCGCATGCAAGGGGAATTCCAGCGCGGCTGGCGCATTGTGCTGCTGGCACTGGCCGGCGCCGCGACCACCGTCAGCGTGACGCTGCTCTACAGCTTCGGCACCCTGGTGCTGCCGCTGGAGCGCGCCTTCGGCTGGAGCCGGGGCGACCTGCAGATCGCGATTGCCTGCATGTCGGGCGGCGTGGTGGTGGCGTCGCAGCTGGCCGGCTGGCTCAACCTGCGCTGGGGCATGCGGCGCATGACGCTGCTGTCCCTGATGGCGCTGCCCCTGGCCTTCCTGGCGATCACCTTCATGGGCAGGTCGATCCTCTGGCTCTACCTGGGCTACTTCCTGATTCCCATCGCCGGGGTCGGCGTCACCTTCGTCACCTGGACGCAGCTGGTGAGTTCCTGGTTCGACCGCAAGCGCGGCCTGGCGCTGGCGCTGGTGCTGTGCGGCTCGGGCATTGCCGCCGCCGTGCTGCCGCCTCTGCTCACCTGGGCCATGGAGCGCTGGGACTGGCGTGCCGCCTTCATTGTGATGGGACTGCTGCCCCTGCTGCTGACGCTGCCGCTGGCTTGGCGCTACCTGCTGCCCAGCCCGGCAGCGCTCGCCAGCCCGGCTGCTTCAGTGCGCAAACCGTCGGTGGCGTCGGCCAGCTTCCGGATCAGCGCGCGGTCGGGCAAGTTCTGGATTCTGAACATCGCCCTCACGCTGGTCGTCTCCGCCGTGGTCGGCATGGTGACCAACACCGTGCCGCTGCTGCGCGACATCGGCCTGTCGGCCACCCAGGCCAGCAGCGTGTTCAGCAGCTTCGGCATTGCGCTGATCTCCGGGCGGCTGCTCGCCGGCTGGCTGATCGACCGGCTGTGGGCGCCCGGCGTGGCCGCCGTTGCCCTGTTCATGCCGTGCATCGGCTGCCTGCTGCTCTGGACGGCCGATGCCGGTTCGTCCACCCTGCTGCTGACGGCAGCGGTGGCGCTGGTCGGCATTGGCGCCGGCGCCGAGTTCGATTTGTCGGCCTACCTGATCTCGCGCTACTTCGGCCTGAAGGACTACGGGCGCCTGTTCGGCATCCACCTCGGGCTGATCACGGCGGGCAGCATGCTGGCGCCGCTGATGTTCGCCGCGATGTACAAGGCGACCGGCGGCTACGGCCCGCTGCTGGCCTGGTGCGCAGGCTGCTGCGTGGTCGGGCCGCTGCTGCTGCTGACGCTCGGGCGGCAGCCGCCGCTGGAAAGCACACTGGCGCAACCCGCCGGCCACCCGGCTTAGTGCGCAATCAGCGTGGCTGGCATGCGCGGCAAGCAAGTTGCCAAACATTTTTTGCTACCGAATTTATAGCTGCTTGCGCATGTCAGGCCTGCGCAAAAAGCATATTTGATGCTGGAAAATCTGCTTGTTGATTAAAACCGATACGTTTTAGAGCGAATCCGCCCGACCGACAACCGTCACGCGCACTGAACGTCAGGCTCCCCGGATGGGGGCCTCCCCGAATCCGGCCCCAACCCACCTTGGCCGCTGGCATGCGCCAAGCCAGCATGAATCAGCAGACGCCTGGCGTTCATCCACCCCTGGCCCCTATCCCAGCCTTCCCCCCATCGGGGGAAGGAGCAAGACCGGGGAAAAGTGGAAAAACTTGCGCATCAGGCAACAAGACTGTTGCTGGTCAGGGTGATTCCGTTCTAGTGGGTGAAGCCGCTCTCGCGGCAGACCACGCCCCGGCTCTGGCGGTATTGCAGCGGCGTCAGGCCGGTGGCGCGGCGAAAGGCGTCGCCGAAAGCCGCCGCGCTGCGAAAGCCGCTGCCGTAGGCGACCTGCTTGATCAGCAAGTCGCCGTCGTCGAGCAGGACCTTGGCGCGTGCGATGTGGGTTGACGCCACATAGCTGCGCAGCGTCTGCCCGGCGGTCCGCTTGAACAGGGTGGACAACTCCCGCGCCGGCAGCTG
Organism: Polaromonas sp.; assembly: GCA_028291905.1. Classification (GTDB taxonomy): domain Bacteria; phylum Pseudomonadota; class Gammaproteobacteria; order Burkholderiales; family Burkholderiaceae_C; genus Polaromonas. Next base: position 4,870 of record JAQGNK010000471.1, on the reverse strand, counting down.
GCAGGCGGCCGCCATCTCGGCCAGCGACGGGCCCTCGGTGTCGGTGGCGCCTTCGATCAATTCCTTCAGCAGGCTGAGCTGGCGCTCGCTGAGCCTGCCTTGCGGGGTGGACTGCGCTTCCTTGCCGCTGGCGCAGTGGCGGTGCAGTTCAATCGCCATCATGGTCAGGATGCAGCTGACCTGCAGGCCACTGGCAAACGACGGCATGGTGGTTTCCTCGGCCAGCCACTGCATGCCGGTGCGCAGTTTTTCGTTCTGCACATCGAGCGTGCAGTCCGGATCGACCTCGTTCCAGTGCCAGTCGATCGCGCCCAGCAGGCCCAGCCGCTTCGGGTCCATCACGCACACCACCGCATGGCGCCGGCCCGGGTTCCAGCGCACCGAGCGGGCTGACTCGGGCGGCATGAAATTGAGCATGCCCACGGGGCGCTCCCGGCCGCCATTGGTCTGCACGGTATAGCGCGCCCGGCCGATGGCCGGCGCCTCGGCCAGCTCGATCAGGCAGTGACGGCCGGACAGCAGGTTAACGGCGCCCGGCTCGGTCCAGTGAATTTCCTGGACGCAGACCTCGTAGGAAGCCTCCTCCAGATGGGCACCGATCACTTTCATCGGCGCCAGCGTGTTCATCAGCGGTTTGAGTTCGGACGTGTGCATCTTCGTGTCTCCTGGAGATGCCGCCAGACCGGGAAATCCCGGCCGTTCGGCAAGCCCTATATAAGACACTAATTTGATATTTGTTCAAATAATGGTAATCCCGTAGCCGCGCCAAGCCTTCCGGGCCATGTTATTCAGCCTGGGCTAGCGTTTGGGCGGCAATGAAACCGAAGGTCAGGCCCAGCGTGTTGTTGGCGCCGTTGCCCGGCGCGCGGCCGCGCCACAGAGAGTTCATGTCCAGGCCCGCCGCATGCAAGCCGGGGATGGCCGCGCCCTGGGCGTCGAGCACGCGGGCGCGCATGTCCACCCGCAGGCCGACGGTCGTGGTGGAGTCGCCCGGATGGATCTGCACCGCGTAGAACGGGCCGCTGCGAACCGGGCCTAGGCAGGGATTGGGCTGGTGCGCGCTATCGCCCATGAAATGGTCGGCCGGCGCGGCGCCGCGCTGAAAGTCATCATCGACACCGCAGGCGGCCTGCGCATTGAAGCGCTCCACGGTGGCGGTCAAGGCTTGCGGCGGTGCGCCGATGCGCCCGGCCAGCCCTTCGAGCGTGGGCGCGGTGATGACATAGCCTGCAGCGATCAGGCGCCGCAGGCCCCAGCCGCCCGGGCGCACCAGGCCGAGCCCATAGCGGCGGATGAAGGCATGGTCGCAAATCAGGTGCGCCGGAACCGAACCGGTGCGGTGCATCGGCTCGACCAGGTTGGTCGCCGACTCGTTGCCGAAGCGCCGCCCCTGCGCATTGACGGCAATGCAGCCCGGCTTGCCCCGGTCCAGGAACAGGTGCGGAAACTTCTGCAGCGTGCCGTCGTCCTTGCGCAGCACCGACACCACAACCCAGCCGGCATTGCTCAGGTTGTCGCCGTCGAACTGCCCGCCCAGCGCCAGCGCCGTGTTCAGGCCGTCGCCGGTGTTGCCCTCGGGCACCAGCGAGATGTGATGCTCCGGATACGGAATGTACTGGCGGCGCATCTGAGGATTGGCCGAGAAGCCGCCGCTGGACAGCACCACGCCGCGCCGCGCCCTGACGGTGACGGCAACGCCGTCCCGAATCACGACCACGCCGCTCACCCTGCCCTGCTCAAACAGCAGCCGCTGCATCGGCGCATGGCGCCACAGCGTGACCTGCGCATCGAGCGCCGAGCGCAGCAGGCGCGCGGCCAGGGCATTGCCCATGGTCAGCCGGGTGCCGCGCGGGTGGCGCAGCCGGTCCACGCCGTAGCGCAGCGCCAGCCGGGCCATGTGCCTGAAAGAAGCAAAAGAGCGGGTGATGTTGGCCGCATGCCCCATGTCGCCCAGGCCGATCATCAGGCCGCCGGGCGCATTGAACTCAGCCAGGGGCGGACGCAGCAGGCCGAAGTGCGACCCGAGTTCGCGCCCGTCGTACTCCAGCGGGCACAGCAGCCGGCCGTCGCGGGAAAAACCCGTCGCCTGCGGATGCCAGTCGGCAAAGCCGCGCTGCACCGCAAAACGGGTCGCGGTATGGCTGTGCAGGTAGTCGACCATGCGCGGCGCCGCCTCCAGAAAGGCTTCGAGCAAATCCGGGCGCAGCGTCGGCCCGACCACCTCGTGCACGTAGCGCGACGCCATGCCGGGCGCTTCATGGATGCCGGCCTGCATCGCCAGCGAACTGCCCGGCACCCAGATGCCGCCGCCCGACAGCGCGGTGGTGCCGCCGAAGTAGCCGGTTTTTTCAATCAACAGCACATTGAGCCCGTGCCGCGCCGCCACCGTGGCGGCGGTCAGCCCGGCGCCGCCCGAGCCCACGACGACCACGTCCGTGCTGATCGTCTCGCCAGCGGCCTGCGGGCTGGCCGCGTCAGGCGGGCCCATAGAAATTGTCGAGGAAACTGCTCTGGGCCTCCACCCGTTCGCGCCGCAGCCTGGCGGAGATCAGGGGGTTGTCCGAGTCCTCCCCGGCGCAGAGCACCAGCGTCGGCCCCTGGCCCAGGCTGGCCAGGCCGATGCGGGCCACCTCCTGCGAGGAGGTCAGCGTCACCGTGTCGGGCGACAGCTTGAACCGGGCGAACACGGTGCGCAGCTTGGGCGTGTCGGTGGCGCCAAGCTGCAGGTTCAGCACATCGACGCCCAGCGGTTTCAGCTCTTTCCACAGGCTTTCGCCGAAGTTCATCGCATAGGCCTTGGTGGCGGTGTAGATCGCCAGGCGGCCGCAGCCGCCGAGCGCCGCCTCGGAGCCGACCAGCAGCAGCCCGCCGCGCCCGCGCTTGACAAAAGTGGTGGCAAAGCCGTGGCAGGCTTCGGTCAGCAGGTCGATATTGCGCTGGGTCAGCGTGCGCCAGGCCGCGTAGGGGCTGTCAAGGAATCTGCCGCCGACGCTGTCGCCGCCGGCGTTGAACACGACCAGGCCCAGGTCGCGGCCTTCGGCGGCACGAAACAGTTCGGCGGCGGCCGTAGGCGAAGTCAGGTCGAGCGGGAGCGTGACCACCTCCACGGCATGGGCCGTGCGGATCTGCGCGGCAAGCTCCTCCAGCTTGTCGGGCCGGCGGGCCACCAGGATCAGGCTGAGGCCCTTGGCGGCGGCCTGCAGCGCAAACTCGGCGCCCGTGCCTTCGGAAGCGCCGCAGACCATTGCCCAGGGGCCGTAGCGGTGGAAGAACTCTGGATCTGAAAGGGAGGATGTAGGCATGGTGCTGGGGCCGTGAGGTGAAGTTGCATTCATCTTCGGGGACGGCCGGCCGGCCCGCAAGGCTATTCAGCGTTGCCGAACGGCGCAACGCTATCGGCGAAATGCAGCGGCGCGTTTGACCCTGAGCGCATTTGAACGGCATTGCGCTGGCTGGCAAGCCCTGCATTCCAGTTGCATAAAGGGTCTTGTGCTGACGTTGGCTGCCGGTTGAAAGCCTGCCTTCCCAGGCGCTTGCAGCCAGCGCTGGCTGCAAAAAGCTTTCTTGCTACCAAATTAATAGCTGCTTGCGCAGGCTTTACCTGCGCTGCAGGCCTGTTTGATGCATAAAACGCAGTGGCGCATGGTCAGGGCGGGTTCACGCTGGCGCCAGCCGGCATTCGCGCATGGATGATTTTCCGCGCCAAGGCATGACTGGCGTTGCTTGCCGCGTCCAGGCCAACCCTGACGCAAGAATTTCACCGCGCTGCACTGGGCACAAGGGTTTGCGGTGACCCTCGCCATCCGTGTTTTCCCTTGGCCTGCCTAAAGCGGGAACTTCATCGTTTGACCCTGGGTATATCCATCAATATTGAACACATTTATTAATTGTGATTAACTAAAAGGTGACGGGCAAGGCTTGCTTGCCCGCGAGACAAGCTATCCAAGGATCAACCATGACAACAACACTTCCCTACGACGTCGCCATCGTCGGCGGCGGCCACAACGGCCTGTCGGCCGCCTGCTACCTGGCCATGGCCGGCAAGAAGGTGGTGGTGATCGAGGCGCTGGCCAAGGTCGGCGGCATGGCCACCTCGGGCGCGGTGATTCCCGAGGCGCCGCAGCATATCGTTCACACCTGCGCGCTGGACCTGATGTCGCTGCGGGTGCATCCGATGATGCCCATCGAGCTGGAGCTGGACAGGCACGGCTTTCGACAGGTCGAGATGACGCCGGGCTATGTGTACCTGCATCCGGACGGCAATTCGCTGGTGTTCTGGCGCGACCCGCTCAAAACGGCCGAGGAAATCAGGCGCTATTCGCCCAAGGATGCGCAGGCTTTTCTCGACTTCATGAAGGTGCTGGACGCCTTCATGGACATGGCGGTTCCGATGATGCGGGTCGACCCGACGCAGTTCAATCTAGGCGCCAAGCTGGGTGCGCTGCGCGCGGTCCTTGGCAACCTCCAGCACAAGCCGGACGTGGTGGCGCTGATGACCGGCTCGGCCTACCAGGCCGCGCTGGAGCGCTTCGAGCATCCGGTGACAATCTCGGCGATGTGCTGCCTGGTCGGCGCCGCTGGCCCGATCACCAACGACGGCACCGGCATCTATTTCATCCTGCTCGGCTTTTTGCACCGCTTCGGCGTCGGGCGCGTGGTCGGCGGCATGCAGCAGCTGACCAACGCGATGGCGTCGCGGCTCAAGGAACTCGGCGGCGAGATCATCACGTCGGCGCCCGTCGAGGAAATTGTCGCCGAACACGGTAAGGTGCGCGGGGTGAAACTGGAGGACGGGCGCTTCATCGACGCCAGGGCCGTGGTGGCGACCGTCCATCCGAAGATGGCCTTCGAGATGCTGACGGCGGGTTCG
>JAQGNK010000466.1 GCA_028291905.1 Polaromonas sp. | reverse complement strand
TTTCGTTCATGACCTCATCGACTGTGGCGGTTTCCCCGACCAGGTTGTAGACACTGGCGCCTTGCGCGGGCGTGAGCAACGCCTGCTCGAACGCCTGGGCCACGTCGTTCACATAAATCAGGCCGGCCGAGCCGGTATAGCCCAGAGTGCAGGCCTCGCCCCGCGCGGCGGCGCGGCAGGCCAAGCTAGGGCCGGCGCTGACGCCGGTTTCGCGTCCCGGCCCGTACACCACAAAGGGCCGGAAGCCGATGCTGGCGATTTGCCGGTCGTGCCAGTAAGCACGCGCTGATCCTTCGGTGGCGAGCTTGAAGGCGCCGTAATGCGTCATTGGAAAGGGGCGCTGCGCATCGAGCGGGCCATAGACGCCGGCCGAGCTGGCATAGACCACCTGCTTGACGCCTGCGGCATGGGCCGCCTCGAAGACATTGAGCGTGCCGATCAGGTTGATCCGAGCGCCGCGCACAGGATGGGCAGCGCAGTCGAGTGTCAGCACGCCGGCCAGATGAATCACGCCGTCGCAGCCCTGCATCGCCTGGCTAACGGCTTCTGCTTCGGCAATGTCACCCACTCGCCAGTCCAGTTGGTGGGCCATATCCCCAGCAATCGAAGCGACTGTCTGGCGCTGGTCATGAATGTCGAACACCCGCACACCCAAACCGCGGGCGCTCAGGCGGCGGATGATCCAGGCGCCTAAAAAGCCGCTGCCCCCGGTAATCAAGATCGGCTTCATGGTTTGTTTTCCTGCGCCACAGCGGGCGTGCGGCAAACGATCTGCTCGGCCGAGTCATCGGTTGCGGCTAGGTTGTTGTGATAGACGCTGAAATCGGCATCAAATTCGGTGACTTCCAACTGGCAGCCCAGTCGATGGGCTTCAAACATCGGGCCCATAGTGGCAAGCATGGCGCCAAACAGCTCCTGCTTGACACACTGGCGCAACTCTAAGCTGCGACCTGGTGCTATTCGCACGGTGATATGGACAAAGCCGTTGCCGGCCTGTCCATTGCCCACGCAGTGATGGCCCATGGCTTGCGCAAAGGTGCGAATGCCCCATACCGGGAAAATGCCCGAATCGACGGCGGCTTGGTGAACCCTGTCCACCAGTCGCCCTTCAATCACCGCATTCGCCAAGTTGGCGGTGTAGTCAATCTGGATGTGCGGCATGGCACTCTTACATCTTGCACAGCGGGGAAGCCGCGGGGGTCAGCGAGGGCGGAAAGGTGTGCTCGATCACCGGGCGCAGCACGCCGTCCACTACCTTTGCGCGGCCCACGTAGTTGGGCAGCAGCAGCTGGTTGTCGGCCGCGCGCATCGTCAGGTTGCCGTAGATAGTGTCAAGCTGGGCGCCGCGCAGGGCCTTGCTGACATCGGCGGGCTTGACGCTTTTGGCCAGCTTCACGCCATCGAACATGATCTGCGCGCCGTTGTAGGCCTGGCCTTCGTTGTCGGTCGGCAAGCGGTTGAACTTAGCCTTCCAGGCGCTGACGAAAGCCTTGTTTCGGGGCGTGTCGATCTCCGGCGTATAGGCTGTATTTCCAATGGTGCCATCAAGCGCCTTGTCGGTGGCAGTGACCATGAAATTCTGGATCAGCGCATGACCGATCAGCTTGGTCTTGGGGATCAGTCCGAACTCTTGGGCCTGTTTGACAAAGGCAATGGCGTCGCGGCCTGTTTCTGCTACCCAGATCGCATCTACATTGGCATCCTTGAGTTGGGCGATATAGGGTGAAAAGTCCTTGGTGCCTAAAGGTGCATAGAGGCTCAACGGCACGCTTTTGCCAGAGGCCTCGGCGGCTTTCTTGAACGATTCACCCGAGTCGCGGCCCCAGACATAGTCAGCGGCCAGGACGGCGAATTTTTTGTCTGTCAGATCTTTCGCCCATTGGTTGATCATGGCGATATCCATGGCATCCGAATGGTTGGTGCGAAAGCTGCGCGTTTTGCATGTGTCACCAGTCAGCTTGTCAGATTTGCTAGCAACTATGAAATAAGCTGCATCCCAGCGGTCCAGGTTTTGCGCAATCGTCAGAGAAATCGACGAGGGAATGGAGCCGATCAGCAAGTTGTGGCCGTCCCTTGCCAGTTTTTCAGCCACGCGGCGGCCGGCATCGGGTGTGCCTTCGTCGTCGCCCGTCTGCACTTCGACCTTGCGGCCGTCCACCCCGCCCTTGGCATTGGCTTCGTCAATCGCAAACTGCACGGCGCGCATTATTTCCTCGCCCTGCTGGGCAAACACACCCGATTTGGATGACACCAGGCCGACCTTGACCGGCTCCTTGCCTTGCGCCATCGCGGCTATCGGCATCATGTTGACCAGGGCCAGGACAGCGAGCGCACGCTGAAGGGGTTTTATCTTGAACATGTTTTGTCTCCTTAATTTAAAAGCCGGAGACGGTCCGGCAGCCGTTGTTTCAATAAAAATGCAATGTTTTGGCCTCGCATTTTTCCTTCCCCCCGCTGGGGAAAGGCATGCGATGGATTACTGAACTGCCACAGAAAATCAGACCATCACATGCGTTTCGAGGTCTTTCAGGCTTTCGCGCGTGTTTTCGACCCGGCCCTGTGCTACTACTGAACCCTTAGCCATGGCGCAATAACGCTCGGCAACGCGTACCACCAGGCTCATGTTTTGCTCGATTAACAGCAGCGCTGTGCCTTGGGCTGCGACTTGGTTGAAGATGAGGGCCAGCTGGTCCACGATCACCGGGGCCAGGCCTTCGGTCGGCTCATCGAGCAGGATCAGTGCGGGGTTGGCCATCAGCGCGCGGCCGACGGCCAGCATTTGCTGCTGGCCGCCAGACAGCGCCGTGCCTGGCGTGTGGGCGCGTTCTTGCAGGATGGGGAACAGCTTGTAGACCTCGGCTACGTTCCAGTGCCCCTTGCGGCCCACGGCGGCGCCGAGTTGCAGGTTTTCTTCCACGCTCAGATTGGCGACGATGCGCCGGCCCTGCGGCACTACCGTCACACCATGCTGGGCGGCCATGTAGGGGCGCGGCTTGTGCAGCGCATGCTTGCCCAGGTGGATCTGTCCGCCCTTGAGCGCGGCCAATCCGAGGATGGTGTTGACCACCGTGGTCTTGCCCACGCCGTTGCGGCCGATCAGCGCCACTCGCTCGCCGGCCTTCACGCTCAGGCTCAGGCCGTGCAGGATGTGGGCCGAGCCATAAAAGGCGTTGATGTTGTCCA
>JAQGNK010000393.1 GCA_028291905.1 Polaromonas sp. | reverse complement strand
CAGTCCAGGATGGTGCCATCGGCATCGTGCAGCACCACGCCCTCGGCCAGCGCATTGGCCAGGGAGTCAAAGCGCAGCTCGCTCAGGCGCAGCGCCTTGGGGGCCTGCTGGGGTTGAAGGGTGCTTCTTGCCTCTTCTTGATCTTGATAGCCCGGCGGGCTAGCAAAGCCGCGCAGCCTATGTATCTCGTCCTGGGCGGCGAGCAGCAAGTGCCTCTGCTGCTCAAGCTCGCCTGTCAATGCGAGCGTGAGGCGCGTCAGTTGCTCGACTTTCTGCTCAAGGGCCGGGTCTGGCTGAATCATATTGGCGTGGGGTGACTTTCTTGACCATTCCAGCACTGCCGGCAGCTTTGCGCTCACTCAAGGTTGAGCTTTGTAATGAAATAATGCTGTCTAGCGCAGCCCTGCGACATAGCGGGGGCCCTCTTTTGAGACCTCCGCAGTATTAGCTTCTGAGCTATCGTACTGTTTGTGATTTAAAGCCGCGTACGCCCGCTGTTCGGCCAGCGTTTGAGGCGCCTGCAATGGCGCTGCGCTAATCACGGCCTCAAGCTTGTCGGCCCAAAGGGTAAGCTCGGCATTGCCCGCTTCTGTAGCCTTTACCCGGACGAAATGAACAATCTCACGGGCGTAATCCTGATTGGTGGCCAGCCATTCGGTGTCGATCACGCGGCCCGTTTTGCGCTTGAGCAGCACATGCAGGTGGGCAGCAACGGCAATTCGTTCACTGGAAGACATGGTTAAGGGCTCCTTCAGGGTAAAAACCCAATCGATCTATCAAGTAGTAACGCAAAGCATGATGTGTGCCCATTTGCATCGGCAGCAAAAGCGTCCAAAACGCCTACGATGCCTAACAAAAGGATATTAAGGGGGTCCCTTCGTGACCAGTTGAGGAACACGCATCAGGAATGTTCAGGCAGAAAAAGCTGCAAATGCACACTTGAGGTGCAGCCGCTGCAGTAAATCAAACGTCACTCTGGTCTGCCGCAGCGCTTTATTCTCTTAAGGAAGTGACAAGGCACAATAATCCAATGAATCAAACGACCGTGATGTTGGCCGTGATTGAAACGTCCAGGGGTGGCGCTGCGATGAGGCTAGATGAAGCCGTCGCCCGCCTGTCGGCTTTTATTGCCCGGCTTGATCCCTCGCACGAGGAATATAAAGATGACATGGAAATGCTTGTGCGGATCGGCGCGTGCATCTGGGAGTCCAGAAGTGTCAAGAGTGAAAAAGCCCTTGATGAGCGGGCCTAGTGATGGTTTTTCTTTTGTTGAAGTGACTCCTTTATTTGACGAGCTAAAAACCGAGTTGCGCGCTTTGAACTTTAGAAATGATGGCGAGCAATGCGTCGATAGGGAGCGGCTTGACAAGGTGATGGTCAAACCCGGCGTGCATCGCAGCCTCCTTGTCTTTTGGCTGCCCATAACCGGTTAACGCGACAAGCGTCGAGCCCGCCAATGCGGGTGCTGCCCGAAACTGACGCGCCAGCTCGTAGCCGTCCATGTCGGGCAAGCCAATGTCCAAAATCGCCAGCGCCGGAGGCAGCTCGCGGGCAAGGCGCAGCCCTTCGCTGCCAGTGAAGGCCACCGCGACCTGGTGCCCCAGGGCTTCCAGAAGAAAGCCAAGCGTTTGCGCTGCATCCTCATTGTCGTCCACGACCAGGAGCTGGAGCGGGGCGTCCGCCTGATGGGAAAGGTCTGCAATGGCCTCGAGACTTTGCTCATCTTTTTGTGGGGTGACACGCGGCAGCCGCACCACAAACTCGCTTCCCTTGCCAAGGCCATCGCTGCGCGCTGACACGCTGCCGTGATGCAGCGCGACCAGGCTTTTGACCAGGGCCAGTCCCAAGCCGAGCCCGCCCTGGGAGCGGTCGGGCGAGCGTTCTCCTTGCGTGAACAACTCAAACACATGGGGCAGCAAGTCCGGCGCCATGCCAATGCCATGGTCTTGCACCGCAAACTCTACTTCGTCCGGCTCTTGGCGCACCCTCAACGCAATGTGCCCGCCCTTGGGCGTGTATTTGGCCGCATTGCTCAGAATGTTCGTAAACACCTGGACCAGTCGTGTCCGGTCACCGTGCACAAAGGCGGGCTCGAGCGGCAAGTCAGACGACACCTGATGCCCCTTGAGCTGCACCAGGGCATGGGTTTGTTCCAGGGCTTCTGCCACGACGCTGTTGACATCGACCACATCCAATTCAAGTGACACAAGACCGCGCGTTACACGCGAGACGTCCAGCAGATCGTCCACAAGTTTGGTCATATGCGCGACCTGACGCGAGATCAGGTGGCTGGTCTTGTGTACCACCTTTGGCTCGAGCCGCTCAAGCTTGAGCAACTCGGCTGCCGTGCTGATGGGCGCCAAGGGGTTTCTCAGCTCGTGTGCGAGCATGGCCAGGAATTCATCCTTGCGCCCGCTGGCGTCTTTTAGCTCCTTTTTCGCCAGCTCCAGCGCCGTGACGTCAGTATTGGTGCCAAACCACTGCACGATCGTGTCCGAAGCATCGCGCAGCGGTGCGGCCCGGGTAAAAAACGTGCGGTACTGCCCGTTGGCGCCCAGCATGGGAAAGGTCGCCTCGAACGGAGTACCCGTCGCGATAGATGTTTTCCACAGTTGAGTGACTTCGGGCAGCATAGCCGGGTCATGCACGCTTTGCCACTCTGGCCCCTGCATCTGCTCGAGCGTTTTGCCTGTGTACTCATACCAGCGGTCGTTGTACCAGTGAATGTCGCCAGCGGCATTGGCCATCCAGGCCAGGTGCGGAATGGTATTGGCCAGCTGGCGCAGCCTTCGCTCGCTATCGCTGAGGGCTCGATGGGCCTTGACCATCTCGGTCACGTCACTGCCCTGGATAAAGATGCCGGAGACCTGGTTGTGGTGATCGCGGATGGGTTGAAATACAAAATCGATAAACCGCTCCTCCAGTGGCTCGCCCGCCTGGCGCTGCAGCATGACGGACACACCGTTCCCCCGATAAGGCAGGCCTGAGCGGTAAGCCTCATCGAGCAGTGCAATGAAGCCCTGCGCCTTGACTTCCGGCAGCGCCTCATCCATGGACCGGCCAACGAGTTCGCGTTGCCCGACCAGCTGCAAATAGGCATTGTTGGCCATCTCGAACACATGGCCCGGCTCCCTGACGACGGCCATGAGGCCGGGCGCTTGCTGAAAGAGCTCGCGCAGGCGGCGCGACTCGTCCGCACGGTGGCGCTCTGAGAGCACCTGCGCAGTGGTCTCGATGCAGGCGCAATAGATGCCGCCCACTTCCCCCGCTTCATTTCTTATCGATGAGTAGGAGTAAGTAAACCAGCTCTCTTCGCTGTAGCCATTGCGCTCAATCGTAAAAGGAACGTTCTGGTGAAAAGAAGCTCCTCCCTTCAATGCCAGGTTGATGAAAGGCAAAATTTCGGGCCAGATCTCTGTCCAGCTGCGCTGCAGTGGCTGCCCAAGCGCTGAGGGGTGCTTGTCCCCCAGCAGCGCCATGTAGGCATCGTTGTACACCAGTGCCAGCTCAGGCCCCCAGGCGATAAACATGGGAAATTTCGAGCTCAAGATCAAGCTGGTGACGCTGCGCAGCGACTGGGGCCAGCCCTGGGGGAGACCCAAAGGCGAGGTTGACCAGTCGGACGAACGCATCAATTCGCCGACCTGTCCACCATTATTAAGAAAAGCTGCTGTAGAGTATTGATTCATGTTATCGGCTTGGGAGGCTAAGCACACAGCGCCTTCTCAGGCTCTGGGTTCAACTGTTTTCCCAATGTGAAGTAAAAGCAAGCGCCTTCATTTTCCTGGCCTTCGGCCCATACGCGGCCTGCGTGCCGCTCAATGATGCGTTTGACCGTGGCCAGGCCAATGCCTGTGCCCGCAAAATCCGCTAGCGAGTGCAGTCGCTCGAACGTGCCAAAGAGCTTGTCGGCATGCGCCATGTCAAAACCCGCGCCGTTGTCCTTGACGAAAAAGACGGTTGTATCAACAGTATCTACTGCTCCTGCATGGCTGCCGATGTCAATACGGGCGTGCTCCTGTCTGCCCGTGAACTTCCAGGCATTGCCCAGCAGGTTCTGCATGACGGCCGCCAGCAGCCGTGCATCACCCCTGGCCAGCATCCCA
>JAQGNK010000384.1 GCA_028291905.1 Polaromonas sp. | reverse complement strand
CCGATGCGGTCTCCCTGGCCGATGGTGTGGCAGGAGGCGCAGCGGCTTTCAAAGGTGAACTGCGCCCGGCCTATGTCCAGCGGACGCGCCTGGGCATAGCTGTCCATGGGCTGCGCGTCCTTCCAGCCAAAAAAGCCAGCCATGGTCGCTGCCAGGAAGCGCGGGTTATCGACCGCCGAGTTGCGCATCCACTGGCCGTTCGGATCGCTGCCCAGCATCAGGCTGCTGGCATGGCCGTCCTTGCTGAAGGCGTCGCTTGAGCGCGACAGGCCCAGCTTGCGGGTCAATGCCTTGATGTCTTCCTTTTTGCCGGTCAGGAACAGCCAGCCGGGGCCGACGCCGAACTTTCCCGAGTAGGCCTTGAGCACTTTCGGCGTGTCCTTGTCGGGGTCGATGCTGATGGACAGGAAAAAGATGTCTTTCCCCATCCGGTCGCCCAGCAGGCGCTGCACTTCTGCCATGCGCGCCGTCTCCAGCGGACACTCGTCCTTGCAGCTTGTATAGATCACATTGACGGCGACGTTTTTTCCCTTGACCAGATCGTCATAGAAACGAACCTTCGCGCCGTCCTGGGTCGTCAGCACGACATCGGGAAAATAGTCTGCACCCCAGTTCGTGGCGCCGATGGCGCCCTGAAAGGCAAAGGCCATCGCTGCCGCAGCCAGCAATGCCTTCAGCCTGGCTTTGCAGCACAGTGAGACGAAGTCCATCGGGAGATTCCTTTGAATCATGAACAGGAAGCCGCTTGACGAGCACTGCACTTCAAGCCGCTTCTTTTTTTGCCGGGTCAGTGCGCGTCAAGCGGTACTCTTTTGATTTTTGAAGTCAAAACGATGCCCGACCTGGCACTGAACGAAGCGCTGATGGTGGCCATTGCGCTGCGGGCTGCATGCACGTCGTTTCCCTGCCGGTACGGAAAAATCACCTCGACTTCATCGAAAGCCAGCAAGGGCCGGTGCACGATCACCTGGGCTTCAGTTGTGAATTTCTTGCGGCTGGCTTTGCCTTCGCCCTTGACTCGGCTGAAGTCAATGATCATTTCCAGCATGGTCGGGCCATTGAAGACCGTGTCCTCGATAACGCGTGTGGTAATTGTCATTTCTCCTCCGAACCCGATGGTTTCAGTGTCTGAACTGATGGTTCCATCAACCATGACCGGCACCGTCGGCCCCTGAACCACTGCCAACACAAGAAGCGGGGCAATCACCGCCGGTACGGCTATCGCGGTGATAAGCATGGGGCGCACGAATCGCTTCCATAACTGAACGTTAAGCATGGCTGACCTCCTGGATCGGGTGGCGATAAACGGCAATGGTTTTTGAGGCGGCTGCCCATCAAGCTTTGGGCAGCGTGTCCGTCGGCGGCAGGAATTCCACCCCTGTGGGCTTGGGAATGGGCGTTGGCAACGGGTTCAGCACGGCCTGGCCGTTCCTGTCGAGGTCCCAGCGCAGCAGCATGGCGTTGTCTTCGTGCACGGTGTTGTGGCAGTGCTCCATGAACATGCCGCCCCAGTCCCGAAACTGCATCGTGATGGTGATGCTGCCGCCCGGGCGCAGCCGGTAGACATCCTTGCGGCCTCGCTCCCATGGCGGCACCTTGCTGGCGCTTCCGTCACGCGCCAGGACCTGCCCTTCCTCGAAGTGGATATGGATGGGGTGGTCCCAGCCGCCGCCGCCATTGACCAGCGTCCAGATTTCCCGGGTGCCGTTCTTGGGCGCGGCAGAGACACGGCCAAAGTCCGCCGCCAGCATGGCGCCGCCATCGACCTTGACGCCCCAGGGGCCGAGGGCCGATGACACCGGGTCCTTGGTGGTCTGGGATGCGCCCCGGCCCCATTCGAAGGTGCGCTGGCGGGCGACCGGTATCTTGCTCAGGTCGGGGTTGGGAATGAGGTCCATTCCACCCGGCTTGCTGAAGTCCCGGCTGTTGTCTACTGCGCGGGTCGCGCCGCGCACACGGAATTCAAGGAATTTGCCGACGCAGGGGTCATCGGATTTACCGGACATCGCCTCCCTGAGCGACAGGTTCTTGGCCACCCGCCTGCCGTCGTTGTGCTCGGCCAGGTTCACCATGTGGATCTTGGTGCCGTCGGTGTAGCTGGAAAAGTCAATCACGATGTCAAAGCGTTCGGCAATGCCCATCTCGTCGAGCTGGCTCAGCTGCACCGCCCGTGGCAGGAGGTTGCCGTCATTGCCGATCTGGATCATCGGTGCGCCATTGCTCAGGGAGAGCTTGAAAAAGCGCGCCACCGACGCATTCAAAAAGCGGAACCGGTATTTGCGCCGCTCGACATATAAATACGGCTTGTAGGCGAGGTTGACCATCATGAGGTCGCCCAGGAAGCCGTCGAAGTTGAAGATGTCGAAGGCGAGCTGGCCGTCCCGGTTGGTGGCCTTGTCGCTCAGCATGATGTTGATGTCGTACTCGAGGTTGCCCCAATCCTTCGCCGTGCCGCTGGGCAGCCGCAGGTTGACGCCGTCGTTGATGGCTTCGTTGCCGCGGTCCAGCGAGCTGTACAGGTTGAACATCGCGGCAATGCCCTTGTAGACATTTTGCGAGGTGAAGCTGAACATGTGGTCGTGAAACCAGTGCGTGCTCATGGTCTCGCGCCAGTCCCCCGGCAGCTTGGTGATGCCGCCATTGCCGTCCGGCGCGCCGCACTTCGGATCGCTGGCCGTGGTGTTGATGGTGCGAAAACCCGCATGGACGATGGGCCAGTGGTAGTCGTAGTACTGGCCGGGAAAAAAGAAGGCGCCGGTGAACCCGTCGCTTTCGGCCCCGTGGTGGCCGTTGTGCTCGTGGGTGGAAATGGTGTTGCGCCCGAAGCCGCCATTTGTGTTGACCTTGGGCGGCAAAGCGTTGTGATGCCTGAAAATGATGGGTTCGCCATAGCGGCCCAGCAGCAGTTTGGGCGGCGCCGTGCCACCGAAGGTCCACAACGACTGCGGGTTTTGCGTCGGCATCTTGGGGTGAAAGCAAGGGTTGACGGCTTTCAAGGGGTCAATGCCGCAGTTGTAAAACGCGTCAACGCCCGGGTGGTAGTCGTAGCAGGCCTCGGCGCCTTTTTGCCATTGCTCGACAGCGACCTTGGGCGGAAACAGGTCCCATCCCTGATGCGCCCAGATCGGCCCGGGAGGCCGGCCTTCCATCGGGCCGTCCACCAGCATTCCGTCAGGCCCGGCCACCTTGGTCAAGGTGGTGTTGGCCGCTTTCTGCGGCGCGGGGCTGAGCGCGCTGAGAGCCTTGCGCTCCATCAGGTCGCAGCGCGGCATCGGGGCTTCAAAGGCGGCTGCGCCAAACAAGACGCTGCGCGGAACGCCCGTTGGAATGTCCCCGCCATAGGCATTGCTGACGAAAGGATTGAGCCCGTTCTTCAGGGCAAGGCCACCGCCTGCGGTGAACAGGCCCCACTTGAACACATCACGCCGGGATATCTGGCCGTGCGACAGCGCCTTGATGATGTCCTGGCGGTTGCGCTGCGCCTGCTGCGCCTGGCGCA